>CAUPVH010000090.1:0-6280 GCA_963514635.1 uncultured Prevotella sp.
ATGTAGCGTTCAGACAGTTGTACGGCGGCGATACAAGCATCGTCCTGTATACGCACCTTGTGATGGTTTTCGTAACGCTCCTTAATACCGCGCAAAATGGAAATGGCGCTAAGCTCATCGGGTTCGTTTACCATCACCGTTTGAAAGCGGCGTTCCAGTGCTTTGTCTTTTTCAAAGTACTTTTGATACTCGTTTAGCGTGGTGGCACCTATGGCCCTGAGTTCTCCACGGGCCAACGCGGGTTTCAAAATGTTGGCGGCATCCATCGCTCCTTCGCCTCCGCCTGCGCCAACGAGCGTGTGAATTTCGTCGATAAAGAGGATAATCTGCCCGTTGGCGTTGGTCACTTCCTTGATAACGCTTTTCAGTCGCTCTTCAAATTCGCCCTTATACTTGGCTCCTGCAACCAGTGCGCCCATGTCTAGCGAATACAATTGCTTGTCTTTCAGGTTCTCCGGCACGTCGCCACGCACGATGCGTTCGGCCAAACCTTCAACGATGGCGGTCTTTCCTGTACCCGGTTCGCCTATCAATATGGGGTTGTTCTTGGTGCGGCGCGAAAGAATTTGCAACACGCGACGTATCTCGTCGTCGCGCCCGATAACAGGGTCTAACTTGCCGTTACGAGCGTCTTCCACCAAGTTCTTGGCGTATTTCTCCAACGATTGGTAGTTCTCGTCGCCCGATTGCGACTTCACCTGTTGGCCTTGTCGTAGGGCCTCGATGGCAGCGCGCGCGTCTTTTTCGGTGCATCCCGCATCTTTCAGTATGCGAGCGGCCGACGAATTAACGGCCAGTAAAGCGAGGAAGAGCGGCTCAACCGAAACAAACTCGTCGCCAAGGCTCTTCGATAAGTCTTCGGCCTTCAACAGAACGTTGTTGGCATCGTTACTTAGATAGGGGTTCCCACCCGCTACACGGGGGAGATGTTCTACTTCCGAATTAACCAACGTGCTTACCTGCATGGCGTTAACGCCAAGTTTCTGGAAGATGTAGTTGGTTACATCGGCAGCCTTTTCAAGCAAGGCTTTGAGCAGGTGCACCGGTTCGATGCTCTGCTGGCCTGCCCGTTGTGCAATGTTAACGGCCTCCTGGACCGTTTCTTGCGCTTTGATTGTATACTTGTCGAAGTTCATTGTCTATATGTTTAATGTTATTTGTTGTCTGACTTATTGTCTGTTAAACACTATCCAAACAGTATGCCGAGGCCATTTTCTCTGTCAAATTGTCATCTTTATGACTATTTTTCATATTAAACATAATTAATTGGCGGAAAATTTGTCACGTAGATTTGTTTTTCCTACCTTTGTCCCGACCGATAAAAACCATCGGCGAAGTATTCAACGTAAACAATCAACCAACGTTAAACCCTTTTAACTAAAAAAGACATCAAACATGGCAAACAATGAACTTTTGATGAATGCCAACGAGGTGGTGGCGTTCTTGCAAAAACCGTCTTCCGAATTTACCAAGGAGGACATTGTGCGTTTTATCCAAGAAAACGAGATTAAGATGGTGAACTTCATGTATCCTGGGGGCGACGGAAAGCTCAAAACCCTCAATTTCATCATCAACAACTTGGCTTACCTCGACACAATACTCACTTGTGGTGAACGTGTAGACGGGTCCAGCCTATTCTCTTTCATCCAAGCAGGCAGCAGCGACCTCTATGTTCTGCCGCGTTTCTCGTCGGCTTTCGTCGATCCTTTCGCCGAAATTCCTACGCTTTGCATGCTTGCATCTTATTTCGACAAGGACGGCAATCCGCTAGAAAGCTCGCCCGAATACACCTTGGCCAAGGCCGCAAAGGCTTTCCGCGAGGTTACGGGCATGGAATTCCATGCTATGGGCGAACTGGAATATTACGTGATAACGCCCGACGAGGAGGTGTTCCCCGCCGTTGACCAGCGCGGTTACCACGAGTCGATGCCCTACGCTAAAACAAACGACTTCCGCACGCTTTGCATGTCGTACATCGCTAAGGCCGGCGGACAGATTAAATACGGACACTCTGAGGTGGGTAATTTTAGCCAAGACGGGCTGATTTACGAGCAAAACGAAATTGAATTCTTGCCCGTACCCGTAGAAAAAGCCGCTGATGAGCTGATGATTGCCAAGTGGATTATTCGCAATTTGGCCTATCAAATGGGTATGAACGTTACCTTCGCACCGAAAATTACCACGGGTAAGGCCGGTTCGGGCATGCATGTGCACATGCGCTTGATGAAAGACGGCAAGAGCGTGATGGTAGAAAACGGCAAGCTTAGCAACACGGCGCGCACGGCTATCGCCGGATTGATGCAGCTTGCAGACAGCATTACCGCCTTTGGCAACAAGAACCCGATGGCTTACTTCCGCCTTGTTCCGCACCAAGAGGCACCCACCAACGTTTGTTGGGGCGACCGCAACCGCTCTGTTCTCGTACGCGTGCCCCTAGGTTGGGCCGCCGGCGTTGACATGATGCACAGGGCTAACCCACAGCAACCCGCCGAAACGCCCGACACTTCGATGAAACAAACCTTCGAAATGCGTTCGCCCGACGGCTCGGCCGACGTTTATCAACTTCTCGCTGGCTTGTGTGTTGGCTGCCGTTATGGCTTTGAATTGCCCAACGCACTTGAAATAGCAGAGCAAACTTACGTTGATGTGAACATTCACGATGCTGCAAATGCCGATAAGTTGAGCCGTCTTGGACAGTTGCCCGACAGTTGCGTTGCCTCGGCCGATTGCCTGGAACGTCAACGCAAGGTGTACGAGGCTCATGGCGTGTTCTCGCCCGCTATGATTGAGGGTATCATCAAACAGTTGCGCGACTTTAACGACAGCACCCTGCGTAAGGAAGTGGAAAACCGCCCCGCCGAACTGAAAGAACTCGTTGAACGCTACTTCCATTGCGGATAAGACCGAGGTGGAGTAGCTAATTAAACCATAAATGTGAGCCCAGTACAAGGGTAGGGCAGTGCGCTCTGCCCTTGAACTGGGCTTTTGTGTTTAGACTTGTGCCATATACTTCACGCATATAAACCCATGTATAAAAGAAAAATGCGTGCCCTAATTGATGGACGCGCGGCACGCCAACGTAGCTACTGGTGGGGCAAAGTACGCATCACTACGTACATCACGATGGTCATTTTGCAGCTGCTTATTGTTTTCTACGACTCTTTTTGGGGACTTCCGCAGGTTGGGCTTGCCGGATTGTTGTGGCAACTTATTGCTGTTTCCACGCCTGCAATGCTGTTTGTTTACGTAGTGTTGATTATCGTGGTAGGTGTTAAAATGAACCGAATATCCACCTACGAAGAACGGTATAAAAGCTCAAACTTTGAAGAAGAAGAGCGAAAATGGCGCCAAAATGCTGCCATACTTGGGCTGATGCTCGTCGTGCTAATGGCAATTGCCGTGTTTATTGCTGGCAGCATGGGCGTGTTTAATTACGTTAAGGACTTAAGATGTGAGCCGACTGTTGCGAAGATGACCTTGAACGAGGTGTCGTACAAGCATCATGTGGTACGTTCAAAACGCCTCTATGCGTGGCTGTTTCCTCAAATTGGAGGCGGAGAATTTACTTTGCGTTTCGCTAGTTGTAATGAAAAAGACAAGTGGGGATTAACAAAATATTATTACTTTGATTTCTCGCAGTACGAAACAGATGTGGTTGACCAGATGCTGAGCGGTGTTTTGGTGAAAGGCAAGGCTTTTTCTGCCATGCAGTTTATGAAAGAAACCGACGCCAAGGGCTTGCGCGGGCGTGGTTTTAAAACCGGGGTAATCAATGGCGGAGTGCCCGCTCTGTATCTTGTTAGGTACTATCCACACAGCCATGTCTTTATCAATGCCACGCCTGTAAGGGGCAAACGGCAAGGCCTCGGGGACAAGTAACGCTCCTCTTGCCCCATGTCTGTTTGCAGTTCTGTGGCTTGGGCATTGTCTTTTTCAATAGGGTTTGTGTGCCAAAGATACGTACCAGCGAGCCTTATGGCTCGGTTTTTTTAGGGGGCGTGGGGGATATTCCCACGTTTGGCGCGGATTTTGTAGCGAATAAACACGACATAACCATACATAAGATGAAAGAAATTAATTATAAGGAGATGCAATTTAATCCTTTCAACCTGTTGGGAAAGGAATGGATGTTGGTGTCTGCGGGTAATGAGCAGGACGGATGCAACACGATGACCATTAGTTGGGGGCACTTAGGTTGTCTGTGGGGACACAACGACCCCACGGCAGTTATCTATCTGCGCCCATCGCGTTACACAAAGACGTATGTGGATAAGGAAAAATATTTCTCGCTGTGCGTTATGGACAGCGACTTTAAAAAGCAAATGGCCTACCTGGGGAGTGTGTCGGGGCGCGATGAGGACAAGATTGCCAAGGCGGGACTTACCAAAGTGTTTGCCGACGAAACGGTATATTTTAAGGAGGCCAAGCTTGTGCTTATCTGTAAGAAACTGTATGCCGCTGAATTGCAGCAGAGTGGTTTCGTGTATCAGGAAACACTCGACGAGAGCTATCCTAAACGCGATCTCCACACAATGTATGTGGGGAAGATAGAGAAAGTGTTGGTGCGAGATGATGAATATGTGGGCACGGATTCCCCCTTTAAGAAGTAATCAGTATCTGACAAGATAGTACTTAAAAGCACCACCCAAAGTTGCTTTTTAGAGCCAACCATAAATGTAAATTAGTTTGGGGATGAGAGCGATAACGTTTTTGGCGTTGTTAGCCATGTTGCTAATACCCCTTTTTGTACATGGCCAGCATGTGCAAGGGCCTTGTTATGTAGTTGATGGTAAAACTTATGCCTTTGTTTCGTCGACCAACGAACCGGTCATAGAGAAAGAACTGAGTGAACACATCGCCCAAAACTTACCCATGATACTATATGATGGTACGTCTTTTCGGTTTGTTGTGTCTGCTACGATAGGCAAGCGGGGCCGACTTAAACGACTAAGTCTGGTAAACAAAAAGAGTTTTAAGGGCAACATGTGGGTTTGGAAAGACGTAAAAAAGATGCTGAATGCCGTTCAATTTAAACCTGCATCGTATGGTGGAAAGCTCATTAGCTATTCTTTCGTGTTTCAAATAAAGGTGGATTTCACAACTTGGCGGTAGGCGTTGATATGGTTCGTAGAAGTTTTGGCTTGTGGAATATATTACGAAGGCATGCCGTTTTGAAAGCTGTTTGCCACAAAGTGGCCATAATCGTGCAGCTTTCAGTTCTTTTATGATGAACCTGTTTTTGTTAAATGAGGTATTTATGTTTTACAAAACACGTACTGTTCGCTGCTCCCTTCTAGCATAAATTAAGGCTTTTGTGTAGGCTATTAGCGGCTATTTGCAGCCTTACGTGTTTCTTTTTCTGTCCGTTTTTTGGCATATTACCTGCATTTTGCACCATTTTGCCTTTCTATTTTGGTTGCCAACTCGTAATTTTCAACCCCCAAATACCCACTTTTTATCCCTAAAATCCTACTTTTTAACGACTATTTTGCCCTTTCCGGCCATGTGTTTCATGGTTCTAAAGGGGTTTGTTTATACAATTGCTGTGGATTTTTATGCTTTTCGCCTTGCATTTAGCAGCATTTTGCACTGCGTTTTGCACCATTTTACCTTGCGTTTAGCACCAAAACGCACCGCATTTAGCGGCATATTGCATTGCATTTAGCACCATATTGCACTATATTTAGCGGAAAAGGGCCCCAAAATGGGTGTAAATGGCGGTTGTCTTAAATAAAAATTCATTTTGCCAGCATCGCAAGTTACCCCCTTTTTGAATCAAAACAAACCTTCGCGAGAATCGATTATTTGCGGCCTGGTTAAAGATTGGTGGATAAAAAGGCACTCATAATGTTAAAATTTGTGCTGAAAAGTGGACAAAAATTGGTAGGTTGACGAGTAGGTGAGTTAACAAGTTGACAAGTTGGCTGTATGCCGAAGTTGGCTGTTCTTTTTCTCCACATTTGGTAAGAAATGTTGTTAAACGCTTGGAAGATTACGTTTTTTTTACGAAATTTGCCCCCATCTGTGCGCAACTCCGTGGAAGAACACTTTGTGCCAAGTGCACATCGTGGCACAATAGCTGATTGGCCTATGGAGCAAGGCGCGTTTGGAAAGTCTAAAATAAGTCTTTAGGCAGGTTCTAAAAATTGCCTTTGCTGTATTTTTAGCTTTTAGCTGAGCAAGTCTTTGCTTACTTCTTGAAGGAACATAGTGAACCATGCAACAGAAAGAGAAAGCAAAAGATGCCAGATAAAAGCAAAAAGACGGTGAAGAACAATAC
>CAUPVH010000091.1:0-6259 GCA_963514635.1 uncultured Prevotella sp.
ATGCTATCAGCTTTGGTTGTACGGGCGGAACGGGTCGTGCAACGGGCTGGCAGAACGATGTTCGCAAACACCACAGCTACGGCGTGTATGATAAGGTAGACTTTAAAGAGATTACCTACAACAACGGAGACAGCTACGACCGCTATATGGTGCGCATGAAGGAGATGGAACAGAGCGTTCATATCTTGGAAACGCTTATCGACAACATCCCCGAAGGCGACTTCTACATCAAGCAAAAGCCCATCATCAAGGTGCCCGAAGGCCAATGGTACTTCTCGTGCGAAGGTTCGCGCGGCGAGATTGGTGTGTTCCTCGACAGCAAAGGCGACAAGAGCCCCTATCGTTTGAAGTTCCGTCCTATGGGTCTTCCTTTGGTTTCGGCCTTAGATACCATGCTACGTGGCGAGAAGATAGCCGACCTTATCGCCGTCGGCGCATCGTTAGATTATGTTATACCCGATATTGACAGATAATTATGTTTGACTTTTCAATCGTTACGACGTGGTTTGACAGTCTGCTGCGAGATACTTGCGGACTGAGCAGCTTTTGGGCCATACTCATCGAATGTGTGCTCGTGGGTGTATTCATACTGGCTGCCTACGCCATATTAGCTATCCTACTTATCTTCATGGAACGCAAGGTGTGTGCGGCTTTCCAATGCCGTCTAGGCCCGATGCGTGTTGGTCCGTGGGGTATTTTCCAAGTTATCGCCGACGTCTTGAAGATGCTTATCAAAGAAATCTTCGCTGTCGACAAGGCCGACAAGCTGCTCTACTCCATCGCTCCCATTCTGGTGCTGATTGGTTCGGTAGGTGCTTTCTCGTTCATGCCGTGGAACAAAGGCGCAACAATCTTGGATTTCAACGTCGGCATCTTCCTGATGACGGCCATTTCGAGTATCGGCGTTATTGGAATCTTCATCGCCGGATGGAGCTCCAACAACAAATACAGTGTTATTTCAGCCATGCGTGGTGCGGTGCAGATGATTTCTTACGAGATGTCGTTGGGCCTTTGCCTCATCGCAGCCGTGGTTCTTACGGGCACAATGCAGGTTAGCGGCATCGTGGAAGCACAAAGCGGCCCCTTCGGGTGGCTTATCTTCCAGGGCCATATCCCCGCCATTATCGCCTTCGTGGTGTTCCTCATCACTGGAAATGCAGAGGCGAACCGTGGTCCGTTCGACTTGGCCGAGGCCGAAAGCGAACTTACCGCAGGCTATCACACCGAGTATTCGGGTATGGGTTTCGGTTTCTTCTACTTGGCCGAGTATCTAAACCTCTTCATTGTAGCAGGTGTTGCCTCGATGGTTTTCCTTGGAGGATGGATGCCTATACACATCGGTGTTGAAGGTTTTGATAAGGTGATGGACTATATTCCAGGCATCGTTTGGTTCTTAGGCAAGGCATTCGCCCTTGTTTGGGTGCTCATGTGGATACGTTGGACATTCCCCCGCCTTCGCATCGACCAGATATTGAAGTTGGAATGGAAATACCTGATGCCCCTGTCCTTGCTCAACCTCGTGATCATGACAATTGTCGTGGCCTTTGGTTGGTACATTAAATAACGAAAAAGACATGGAAGATAACAAGAAATCATATTTTGGCGGTATACGAGATGGCATCAAGTCGCTCGCCACTGGCCTACGTGTCACGCTGCGCGAGTACTTTACGCCGAAGGTAACCGAACAATACCCCGAAAACAGAAAGACCACTTTGCACGTGGCAAAGCGTTCGCGCGGAAGGCTCGTTATGAAACGCGACGAGAACGATGTGGTGAAATGTGTGGCCTGCCTGATGTGCGAAAAAGCATGTCCCAATGGAACCATTCGCATCGTTTCTGAAATGGTGACCAACGAGGAGGGCAAGAAGAAACGCCAACTGGTGAAGTACGACTACGACTTGGGCGACTGCATGTTCTGCGAACTGTGCACAAACGCCTGCAACTTCGACGCCATCGAGTTCACCAACGACTTCGAGAACTCCGTATTCAACCGCGACAAGCTTGTCATTGAGCTAGACAAGGAACACTACCAAAGCTCCTTGCCCAACATCATTGACGGCGGTGCGGAAAGTGAAATCGGAACTTTCAACACTAAAACAAAATAATAGGAGTAGACATCTTTATGGCAAATATCATCATGTTTTGCATCTTGGCCGTGGTAATTATCGGCTCGGCCATCGTATGCGTATTCACAAAGAGAATTATGCGGGCGGCTACTTTCCTGCTGTTCGTGCTCTTTGGCGTGGCAGGTGTTTACTTCCTGTTAGACTATACCTTCTTAGGCACGGCACAAATTGCCATCTACGCCGGCGGATTGACGATGCTTTACATCTTCGCCATCCAGCTAGTGTCCAAGCGCACCTTGCAAGGCTTGCAAGAAAGACAACGCGGAAAAACCGTCGTTGCTGGCGCATTGGTAGCCCTTATCGGACTGGTTACCGTGGCATTGGTGTTGCTTAAGAACCAATTTATAGACATGTCGGCCAGCATGGTCGATGCCGAAGTGCCCATGTCGGTTATCGGAGAGAAGCTCGTCGGTGCAGGCAAGTATCAGTACGTGCTGCCTTTCGAGTTCATTTCCGTATTTCTCTTGGCATGTATCATCGGCGGAATAATGATTGCAAGAAAGGAGGACAAGAAATGATACCCGTAGAATTGTTATTGGGACTGAGCACTTTGCTCTTCTTCATTGGCTTTTTCGGATTTGTAACGCGGCGTAACCTCATCGCGATGCTCATCTCCATCGAGCTGGTGCTCAACTCGGTTGACATCAACTTTGCCGTATTCAACCGCATACTTTACCCTGGCGAACTTGAAGGTTTCTTCTTTTCCTTGTTCTCCATCGGCATCAACGCCGCCGAAACGGCAGTGGCCATCGCTATCATCCTTAACGTTTACCGCAGGTTCCACAGTGATCAGGTGAACAGTATTGAAAACATGAAACTATAAACGACAATGGAATACAATTTTGTATTTTTGATACTTCTTCTGCCTGCGCTATCGTTCCTCGTGCTAGGACTATTAGGCATGAAGATGCCGCACAAGGTGGCAGGTTCCATCGGAACGGTGGTTCTGGGCACAATCTTTTGCCTTTCCATCTATACGGCATACGAATACTTCATCGGACAAGGCCGTGGAGCCGACGGACTTTACCCCCACGTTACGGCGTTTAACTTCTCGTGGTTGAAGTTTTCCGAACTGCTGACGTTCAACCTAGGTTTCCGTCTCACCCCCATTTCGGTGATGATGCTGGTGGTTATCACCACCGTGAGCCTCATGGTGCACATCTACTCGTTCGGTTACATGCACGGCGAAAAGGGTTTCCAGCGTTATTACGCCTTCCTTTCGCTCTTCACCATGTCGATGTTGGGCCTTGTTGTGGCCACGAACATCTTCCAGATGTACCTATTTTGGGAACTTGTGGGTGTGTCGTCCTATCTTCTCATCGGTTTCTACTACCCCCAAGGGGCTGCCGTTGCCGCATCGAAGAAGGCATTTATCGTAACTCGCTTTGCCGACTTGTTCTTCCTTATCGGTATCTTGATTTACAGTTTCTACGTAGGAACGTTCAACTACGACCTCAATGCCATGCCTTCGCTCCACGAGCAGGTGGCTGGTTCGGCCGTAATGATGCCCGTAGCCCTGTTCTTCATGTTCATCGGCGGTGCTGGTAAGAGCGCGATGTTCCCCTTGCACATTTGGTTGCCCGATGCAATGGAAGGCCCTACGCCCGTATCGGCGCTTATCCATGCCGCAACGATGGTTGTAGCAGGCGTGTTCCTTGTGGCCAGTCTGTTCCCCATTTTCGTAGAGTTCGCCCCCGAACAGTTGCATTGGATTGCCTACATCGCAGCCTTCACGGCCTTCTATGCCGCAGCTGTGGCTTGCGTACAGAGCGACATCAAGCGCGTTTTGGCCTTCTCTACCATCTCGCAGATTGGTTTCATGCTCGTGGCACTTGGCGTTTGCCTGCCCGACCCACAAACCGGCAGCGTGGCAATGACCGAAGAATATGCCGATATGCAAGGACTTGGCTACATGGCAGGCATGTTCCACCTCTTCACTCACGCCATGTTCAAGGCTTGTCTTTTCTTAGGCGCAGGCTGTATCATACATGCCGTGCACTCTAACGAGAAAGAATACATGGGCGGACTACGCAAGTACATGCCCATTACGCACTGGACATTCCTCATTTCCTGTCTCGCCATCGCTGGCATACCGCCCTTCTCAGGCTTCTTCTCAAAAGATGAGATATTAGTAGCTTGTTACAATTTCAGTCCTGTTATGGGCGCAGTGATGAGCGGCATCGCCATGATGACGGCTTTCTACATGTTCCGACTCTACTACGTGATATTCTGGGGCAAGAGCTACTACGAAACGCACATCAACGAAGGAGCGCACAAGCCCCACGAGGCTCCGCTCACGATGACTTTCCCCTTGATATTCCTGTCCATCATCACGGTAACTTGCGGTTTCTTGCCCTTCGGCGAACTCGTTTCTGCCAACGGCATAGGCTTCCATACCCACATCAATTGGGCCGTTGCAGGCACCAGTGTGGCATTGGCCCTTATTGGAATTGCAGCAGCAACGCTGATGTACAAGAAGGCCGAAACGCCTTTCGCCGACAAGTTGGCCAAGACGTTCCCCGCACTTCACCGTGCAGCCTACAAACGTTTCTATATGGACGAGATTTGGCAATACGTTACCCATCGCATCATCTTCCGCCTCATATCCAAGCCCATCGCGTGGTTCGACCGCCATGTTATCGACGGCACGTTCGATTTCCTGGCTTGGAGCTCCAACGAAGCAGGCGAAAGCATACGTCCCTGGCAAAGCGGCGACGTGCGTCACTACGCCATCTGGTTCCTCTCCGGAGCCGTTGCCCTTACCTTGGTTTTGCTATATATGTTGTAAATATGAGGTAACAACCAAATAAAAGAAAAACAAAATGAGTATATTAACATTATTCGTAGTTATCCCCGTGCTGATGTTGCTGGGCCTTTGGCTTTCGCGCAACCTCAACCAAGTGCGCGGTGTGATGGTTGTCGGCTCATCGTGCTTGTTGGTACTTTCGGTTTGGCTCACCATCGCTTTCCTTCAAATGCGCGATGCAGGCAACACCGATGCCATGTTGTTTCAATACACCGTGGATTGGTTTAAGCCGCTCAACATAGCCTACGCCGTTGGTGTCGACGGCATTTCGGTGGTGATGCTCCTCCTTTCTAGCATCATCGTATTCACAGGCACATTCGCCTCGTGGCAGTTAAAGCCACTAACAAAAGAATATTTCCTTTGGTTCACCCTGCTTAGCATTGGTGTTTACGGTTTCTTCATCTCGGTAGACCTCTTCACCATGTTCATGTTCTACGAGGTGGCACTTATCCCCATGTACCTGCTTATCGGCGTTTGGGGTAGCGGCAAGAAGGAGTATTCGGCCATGAAACTAACCCTCATGCTTATGGGTGGTTCGGCTTTGCTCATCATCGGCATCATCGGCATCTACTTCTTCAGTGGTGCAACCACGATGAACATCCTCGAATTGCAAGCCCTGCACAACATTCCAGAGAGCGTACAAAAGGTGCTTTTCCCCTTCGTTTTCATTGGATTTGGCGTGCTTGGCGCGCTATTCCCCTTCCACACATGGTCGCCCGACGGTCACGCATCGGCTCCAACAGCCGTGTCTATGCTCCATGCGGGAGTACTGATGAAACTTGGAGGCTATGGATGTTTCCGCATTGCCATCGTGCTTTTGCCCGAAGCTGCCCATCAGCTATCATGGATTTTCATCATCCTCACCACCATTTCGGTGGTATATGGTGCCTTCTCGGCCTGCGTGCAAACCGACTTGAAGTACATTAACGCCTACTCTTCGGTGTCGCACTGTGGCTTGGTGCTCTTCGCCCTGCTCATGATGACGCAGACTTCGTGCACGGGAGCCATCTTGCAGATGCTCTCTCACGGACTGATGACGGCTCTTTTCTTTGCCCTTATCGGTATGATTTACGGCCGTACACACACGCGCGACATCCGTCAGCTGGGCGGATTGATGAAGATAATGCCCTTCCTCAGCGTGGGTTATGTCATTGCCGGTTTGGCCAACTTGGGCTTGCCAGGTTTCTCTGGTTTCGTTGCCGAGATGACCATCTTCGTGGGTTCGTTCCAAAACAACGACGTATTCCACCGCACAGCCACCATCATTGCCTGTACCGCAATCGTTATCACGGCGGTCTACATCCTGCGTGTTGTGGGTAAGATACTC
>CAUPVH010000092.1:0-6219 GCA_963514635.1 uncultured Prevotella sp.
TCTTACTTTCCCTTTCGCGTTCGGCATCCGTCTGGGTGTTTTGGGCGTACATGGTGATGCCAAAGCATAGCAACATCATCAATATAAATAACCTTTTCATCGTCTTAACATTTTATGAAGTTCCTCTGCATCATATGTTGTTAGTCTGCATACTATCTATATAGCAATGGTATGCAAACCTTCTAATGCCCTTGCGCGGGTACGTATGCCGCACCCACGCAAGGTATTGTTTCGTTTTTATACATACGGCGTAATATATCTCACTTTACTTTTTGCGCCAATATGTATCAAACGTGTTGGCTTTACTTCTCACTCGATGTCGTTCGTTCGGGTATATAGAAGTGTTCCCAAGACACATCCAACACTTTCGCATCAAGACACTTACGTACAATGGCCTCCATCCAAGCAGGACCAGCATGGCTGACAGAATCCCAAAAGGCACTTGATTCCCAACGAACGTTTAAGATTATGCGTATGATATAAACCTCCTTATCCTTCATCGCTTGTTGAACGGGCTTGTTAAAGAGAGATAGACCATAGACGTAGGTCTTTCCCTTATACTCTGCCCAAGGGCTCGTGCTCTCTGTCCCAATGTTCCTTATTTTAAAGGCACTGCCCCTTATAACATCAAATAGCTTTTTGGCTGGTTGGCCAACAAATTCGCTTCTCCGTGCATCTAGGGTAGGCAAGAAAGCTTCGAGCATCTTACTTTCCCTTTCGCGTTCGGCATCCGTCTGGGTGTTTTGGGCGTACATGGTGATGCCAAAGCATAGCAACATCATCAATATAAATAACCTTTTCATCGTCTTAACATTTTATGAAGTTCCTCTGCATCATATGTTGTTAGTCTGCATACTATCTATATAGCAATGGTATGCAAACCTTCTAATGCCCTTGCGCGGGTACGTATGCCGCACCCACGCAAGGTATTGTTTCGTTTTTATACATACGGCGTAATATATCTCACTTTACTTTTTGCGCCAATATGTATCAAACGTGTTGGCTTTACTTCTCACTCGATGTCGTTCGTTCGGGTATATAGAAATGTTCCCAAGAAACATCTTTCACTTTTGCATCAAGACATTTACGGATAATGGCCTCCATCCATGCAGGCCCAGCAGGTCTGACAGAATCCCAAAAGGCACTAGAATCCCAACGAACGTCTAAGATTATGCGTATGATATAAACCTCCTTATCCTTCATCGCTTGTTGGGCTGGCTTATTAAATAGGGATAGTCCGTATACCCACATTTTGCCTTTATATTCAGCCCACGGACTGGTTTCCTCTGTCCCAATGTTCCTTATCTTAAAGGCACTGCCCCTTATAACATCAAATAGCTTCTTGGCGGGTTGGCCAACAAATTCGCTTCTCCGTGCATCAAGGGTAGGCAAGAAAGCTTCGAGCATCTTACTTTCCCTTTCGCGTTCGGCATCCGTCTGGGTGTTTTGGGCGTACATGGTTATGCCAAAGCATAGCGATACCATCAATAAAAATAACCTTTTCATCGTCTTAACATTTAATGGGTTTGTAACGCTTTCGGCCAATCAACGACAACCCCACATCGTTTTCTAATTGGTTGCAGGCGCAAGCCAACAAGACGCATAACCAAATCATTGGCGAAACAAGGTTCGTCTTCTTTACGTTTCGTGTCATCATAACTGCTTCATTTAGATTTCATGTTAATGTTAGTGAGATATATTTTTATTAACTTATGCCCCAATGCACGCCTTTAAAGAACGTTTTAATCAGGAGAATTACAAGTTGTTACTCCTTATTATAGATGTAGCTTAACTGCTGGGATAACTCTCTTGCAATAAAACAATTGATGATTAGTACCGCTGTACAAGCTTGAGGTTGACTAACAAGCTACTTATGTCTGCAAATTTAAGAAAAATATCGGTTCGTTTTACAAATGCACTTATGTTTCTTAACATAAAAAGAAAGGCCATGCCCACGCCCTCTTATGAGTATGGCCATGGCCTTTAAACTTGTATTTCGCAACTTGCAAGTGGCTAAGTTGCAATATAAAAAGGCGTGAACGAATCCAAGAAAGCCTACATCTTGGTAACGATACCACCCTCGGTTGTCTCGATAAACTGCACGAGATTGCGTATTTCGGGACCGTCGGGCACCTGCTCTTTCACCTGTAACACCGAGTCGAACACGCTTGTTTGCCCGTGGAACACCAGCCGGTAAGCGTTAGCAATGTGCTTAATGTTCTTCGTGTCTACGCCATCGGTTTTCAGCATCAGGGTTTTTCCCCCGCCATAAGCCAGCGGTTTACCGCCAAGTATGATGTAAGGAGGCACGTCTTTCGAGAAAGTTGTGCCCGCTTGTATCATGGCGCGGTCGCCAACACGCGTCTTGGCGTTCTCGATAACGCCCGTAGAGAATATCACGCCGTTGCCAATTTCGCAGTCGCCGGCAATCTTTGTGCCGTAGCCGAACACGCAATCGTTGCCCACCTGCGTATCGTGCGAGATGTGCGCACCCTCCATCAGGAAGTTGTGATTGCCGATAATGGTTTTGCAACCCTCGTGCGTGGCGCGGTTGATAACCACGTTTTCGCGGATGGTGTTGTCGTTTCCGATGATGAGGAACGACCTTTCGCCCACAAAATTGAAGTCTTGGGGCAACGCTCCCAACACCGAACATTGATAAACGCTGTTGCCACTGCCCATGCGTGTGCCGTTAAGTATGCTCACGAAGGGGTAAATTACGCAGTTGTCGCCTATCTCTACATCGTCTTCAATGTAGACGAAGGGGTAAATTTTGCAGTTGTCGCCTATCTTGGAGCGTGGCGACACCTCTGCTCTTGAACTTATATCGCTTGACATAATGTGAGTTTTTGAGTTGATGAGTTTGTGAGTTGATGAGTTTGTGAGTTTTTGAGTTGATGAGTTTTTGAGCTTTTGAGTTTATGAGTTCTTGTGCTGGATGTTAGTGAACAGCTAGGGTGGCGATGTTTGCCTGCGTAAGGTTTAACATGTAAACACACCGACAATCTGGTTTGCCTACCCTGCAATCAGAACAATTGTACATGCCTATGAGACATTATCGAACTGTTCTATATTCTGATATCCGTCATCTCAAAAGAACTCATGAACTTAGGAACTCAAAAACTCACAAACTTAAAAACGCTCCTCCTACTTTCCACCTCCCAATGCCATGTAGAGGTTTACAACGGCTTGCATCTTGTAGAAGTCGTCTTGAACCTTCGACAGTTCCACTTGCAGCAGGGTTTGTTGGGCGGTAATCACTTCGAGATAACTACCCCGACTCTCGGTAAGCAGCATCTTAGTGTCTTCTACGTTCTGGCGGAGCGTAACGATTTGCTTAGCCTCAATCTCGCTCTTTTCGGCCGATGCGTTGTACAATACCAAGGCGTTGCTCACCTCGTTGCCTGCACTTAGCACTGCTTGTTGCCAGGTGTTGTAGGCACGTTCGTATTGTATCTTAGCCACTTTAAGGCCTGCGATAAGCTGTCCGCGCTGGAAAATGGGTTGCACCAAACTACCAACAGCCGAGAGCAACAGCTTGGCCGGATTGGTTATACCCATACCGCCGCTGTTGGTATAGCCGCCTTGCGCACTCAACGTGAGCGTTGGATAGAAACGACTACGGGCCGTTTGCACATTGTAGAAACACTGTGCCAGGCTCATTTCGGCCGCATGAACGTCGGGACGGTTGTTAAGCATCTGCAAGGCAATACCCGTTGAGAAGTTGGTTGGCAGGCTCTGGCCATCGAATTTGCCGCGGGCAATGGTGCGCGCCGACTGTCCGAGAAGCAACGAGAGGGCGTTTTCGGCCTCGCGCAGCTGACGTTTCAGCCCCACCTTTTGTGCCTGAACCGAGTAGTAATTGCTCTCGGCACTCTGCACACCCGTAGAACGAACCCTGCCATATTCCTTTTGCAGCTGCATGGTTTCCCACGTATCCTTGGCCAATGTCTCCATTTCGTCTATCAGTTCCAGCTCCTTATCGAGCATCAACAGCGTGTAATAGAGGTTGGCTACGTTGGAAATAAGCCTTGTACGAGCGGCAAGTTGATAGTCTTTCATGCCTATCAAGGCCATTTGCGAACTGCGTTTGGCCGAGAGAAGCGTGCCGAAGAGGTCGATGGTCCAACTGGCCGACACAGGCAACGAGTAGGTTTTCACGGCCGCATTGCCGTCCCACGAGCTGATGGTTCCCTGCGGAGTGAAGGCAAACGAGGGCAAGAAGGCCAGCCTAGCCGACTTTAATTGCGCCTCGGCCATCTTTACGTTGAGGGCCGTATTCAGCAAATCGTAGTTGTGTTCTAGTGCTGTGGCGATGAGCGATTGCAGTTGCGGGTCGGTAAACACGCTGCGCCACGGCAGGTTTCCGAAGCTAGCCGTATCGGTAACGGCCAGCGTGTCGGTGTCTGAAAGGGGCGAGCGAACCACGCCTTCGGCCTTAACCGCAGGGCGTTCGTACTTGCCATAGAGGCTCTTGCAGCCCGTTAGGGCTAGGGCTGCAAGTGCCAGGAGGATGAAATTCTTTATCTTCATTGTTTTGATTTCACTTCTTTTTCTATCGCCATTTGGCGTGCATACTGTTTCAACTCGTTCTTTACCTCGCGGTTTTCTTCGTCGCCAAACTCCAAGGGTGTGAACTTTTCTTGCAAGTATTGGAAGATAACGAAGAGCGCGGGCACAACAAATATCTGCAACATCATACCGATGAGCATACCGCCAACGGCTGCCGCACCAAGCGTTTGGTTTCCGTTTTTGCCTACACCGCTGGCAAACATCATGGGCAACAGACCGATAACCATAGCCAAACCGGTCATCAAGATGGGTCGCAAACGCGATGCCGCACCCAAAATGGCGCTGTACTTAATGGCCATACCCGTGCGCCGGCGTTCCAAAGCGAACTCAACGATAAGGATAGCGTTCTTTGCCAATAGGCCAATGAGCATGATAAGCGCAATCTGCATGTAGATGTCGTTCTGATGTCCGAAGAGCTGCGTAAAGATAAACGCGCCCGCCAAGCCGAAGGGCAACGAAAGAATTACCGACAAAGGCAGCAGATAACTTTCGTATTGGGCGGAGAGGATGAGGTAAACGAATACCAAACAGAGGGCGAAAATAAGCGCAGTGGTGTTGCTTTGCTCGTGTTCCGAACGCGTCAAACCAGAGAAGTCGTAGCCAAAACCAGTTGGCAGGTTCTGTGCAGCCACCTCTTCAATGGCTTTGATAACCTCGCCCGAAGAATATCCGTCGGCAGGCGTGACGTTGACGTTGATGCTGGTGAAGAGGTTGAAACGCCGCACGTTAGATGGGCCATACACACGTGTAAGTGTGCAATACTCGCTTACGGGAACCATGCCTTGTGCAGTGCGCACGTAGATGTTGGTGATGTCACTTGGTTTCATCCTACTGGCAACATCGCCCTGAATCATTACGCGATATAGCTTACCAAAGCTGTTGAAGTTGGATGCGTACATACCGCCATAGTAGCCTTGCAGCGTTGAAAGCACCACGCGCGGACTAATGCCGCTTTGCTTACACTTGGCTACGTCCACGTCTACCATATACTGCGGGTAGTTGGGGTCGTAGGTAGTCATGGCGTTCATCACTTCGGGACGTTCGTTCAGTGCTTTCAGATAGTCTTGCGTAACCTTAAAAAAGTGGTCGAGGTCTCCGCCCGTCTTGTCTTGCACGGTGAACGTAACGCTGTTACTGAGTCCATAACCGGGAATCATCGGCGCACCGAATGCGATTATCTGTGCACCCTTAATGCTGGAAATCTGCTTATAGATGGTGCCAAGTATCATGTTAGAGCTGCGCACGTCGACAAAGAAGCGCATAATGCCGTCGCCCTCCCACAATCCAGAAAGCTTATAGAAAAATCCGCCTGTACGCTCTTCAAACGGTTTAAGCTTAAGCACGAACGTGGCTTGGTCGGAACCTTGGCCTGCAATGAAGTTATAGCCCGCAATTTGTTCGCGACTCTGTATCATGGGGTTGTTGGCCAGCATGTCATCCACTTGCTTAACCACCTCTTGCGTACGCTCTTGGCTAGTGGCCGGCGGCAACGAGATGGTAACAAAGAGCGTTCCCGTGTCTTCGTTAGGCACAAGTCCCGTTTTGGTTGTGCTCATAGTGAACACCAAAACCACAATACCCACCAACACGGCCACACCAGTAACGATGCGATGCCTGATGATGTTCTCTACACCCCTGCGATATTTA
>CAUPVH010000093.1:0-6214 GCA_963514635.1 uncultured Prevotella sp.
GTGCGGGGTCGATAACAGCCTTGCCTTGACGGAAGAGAACGGTGGGTTGCAGGTTGGTAACCGTTTCCGACTTCACGTTCTTAACAATCGTCTTGGGTTGGTTGTTGCAATCGTCCAAAGCCTTTTGCAGGTCAGAAATCTGACGATCCTTTTCTGCCAAACGGCTGTCTTTGTTGCTCAGGTCACCACGAAGGCTGTTGATTTGAGCGTTCAAACCATCGATTTCAGCTTGGTCGCGAACTTGGGCAACAGTGAAGTTGTGCGAACCGTTCGAGTTTCCAAAGCGATAAATTAGACCTCCGTTGAGTTGAACGAACGACTTGTTGATGTTGTATTCTAAACCTTCCTTGCCTTCTCCATTAAGTCTATATACGATAGCGGGCTCAACGTAGAATTGGAATTGCTTGTTAGAACCAAAGTTCAAAGCAAGGTCGAGGGCTGCCTTAGAAGTCAACATGTTTTTGTTTTTCCAATCTTGGTTGTTGAAAGTATGCAACCAACCGAGACCATACAAACCGATAACTTCGAACGTGCGGGGCTCACCTTTGTAACCACCAAACCAGTTGCTGAAATTGATGGTTGCCAAAGCAGAGCTGTTAACGAAACGAACAACCGTTCCATGCGACTCTCCTGGCTTGTTAGAGAAGTAAGCATTGCCTTCAACAGCCACACCAAATACAGGGGTAAAGTAACGGCCAATGCGCAGGCCTGCGTTTGGGTTAAGGTTCTTCAACCAGCTATGACCAGTTGTAACAGTAGAAACACCACCATTAACACCAATGTAGAAATTGTCGAAAGTCTTGCTTTCGGTTACTGTTTGCGCGGAAACAGAAGCTGCCAAGGATGCGGCAGCGAAAAGTGTAAACAACTTTTTCATTCCTGAATAATTAAAATTTGACTTATACATTATTTCAATCTAAACTGATGCAAAGGAAAATAAAAAAGCTGTAAGCACCAAACAAATTATCAAAAAATATCCGTTTTACCCCCTAAAATGCCCAAAATAATGCATGAATAGAACACAAAATGACCCATAAATCGAAAAAATATGCACTTTTCTACGCTCTCTTTCGCCTTTTTTGTAACTTCGCATCATGAAGAAAGTAATCTTAATTACAGGCGGGCAACGCTCAGGAAAAAGCATCACTGCCGAGCGTATGGCACTCAGTCTCTCGCCAACGCCAGTGTATTTGGCCACAGCCCACGCCTGGGACGACGAGTTTAAGCACCGTATTGCGCGGCATCAAGAGCGACGCGGCCCTTGCTGGACCAACATCGAAGAAGAAAAAACACTGAGCAAACACCTATTATATAATAAGGTAGTGGTGGTAGATTGCATCACCCTCTGGTGCACCAACTTCTTTTACGATGCAAGCAACGACGCCTCCTCAACTCTTCCCGATGTAGACAAAACGCTTGAAGAGCTGAAAGCCGAGTTCGACAAGCTAACTGCCCAAGAGGCCACTTTTATCTTCGTTACCAACGAAATTGGAAGTGGCGGAGTGAGCAACAACGCCCTACAACGCCGCTTTACCGACCTACAAGGATGGATGAACCAATATGTCGCAGCTAAGGCCGACGAGGTTTACCTGATGGTTAGCGGCATTGCGGTGAAGATAAAATAGTCACTTTGTCACCCAACGCAGCGTTTTTCCAAACCTTCGTCCATTCAACACTTTCTTTTTTTTTTCACAATGATGCACTTCAACATCCCCCCCTTAACGCTAGACGACTCTCTCGTTTGGCAGAAAATAGACAACCTCAACAAACCAAAAGGTTCGTTGGGGATGCTCGAAAACTTGGCTTATAGGATATGCCGCATACAGCATACGCTATCTCCCACCCTGTCACATCCTTGCCATCTGCTCTTCGCTGCCGACCACGGCATAGAGCAAGAAGGCGTAAGCGTATCGCCAAGAACAGTAACTTGGCAACAGATGATAAACTTCACGCATGGTGGAGGCGGCGTAAACCTCTTCTGCAAGCAACATGGTTTCGAACTAACACTTGTGGATATGGGGGTAGACCACGACCTATCGGCCCACCCAACAATACTCAATCGCAAGATAGCTAACGGCACACGCAACTTTCTTCACGAGCCAACCATGAGTCAACAGCAAATGCAACAAGCCCTAAACACAGGCATCGAACTGGCAGAAAACTGCCAAGCCAAGGGCTGCAACGTGCTTTGTTTGGGCGAAATGGGCATTGGCAACACCTCGCCATCAAGTGTTTGGATGAGCCTTTGGGGTAATTTGCCGCTTAGCAGTTGCGTTGGAAGTGGCTCTGGGCTAAATATTGCGGGCGAAAAGCATAAGTTAGCCATACTCGAACAGGCCGTAAGCCACTTCAAACGCCAACCATTGGCCCACAACGACCCAGCAACCATCATCCAATACTTTGGTGGATTCGAGATGGTAGCCGCCATCGGAGCGATGCTCCGCGCTGCAGAACTGCGCATGATTGTGCTAGTTGACGGTTTCATCATGTCTGCCTGCATGCTAGCCGCAAGCAAACTATACCCTGCCGTACTTGATTATGCCGTCTTCGGACACTGTGGCGACGAGAGCGGACATCGCCAATTGCTAGCCCTGATGCAAGCACAACCCATCCTACAACTAGGCATGCGCTTGGGCGAAGGTACGGGGGCACTGTGCGCTTACCCCATAATAGAGAGCTCCGTACGAATGATAAACGAAATGAACAACTTCAAAGATGCGAATATCGACAAATACTTCTAGATGGTACGACCGTCCTTGGGCGGCCTTTATCTTCTTCACCCGACTTCCTTTCTGGCGTATTCATCAGCCACCGAAAGACGCTTACGAGTCGGTTGTTGAGTTCTGGCCCCTCGCTGGATGGCTAACAGGCGCGCTAATGGGTGCCATCATTTGGTTTGGCTCAAAGGTTTTGCCCTTCTCCATTGCCATTTTAGCGGCCATTGCTGCGCGATTGTTGGTTACGGGCGCACTGCACGAAGACGGATTAGCCGACTTCTTCGATGGTTTCGGCGGCGGAGGAAAAGACCGCAGCCGCATTCTCGCCATCATGAAAGACTCGCATATCGGCACGTTCGGCGTTCTTTCGCTCATCGTTTACTTTGCCCTGTTCTTCGAATGTATGCTTTCGCTCGGCCCATTATACGCCGCATTCATTGCATTTACGGCCGATCCGTTCTGTAAAATGGTGGCAGGACAAATCACCCAGATACTTCCTTACGCCCGAACCGAAGAGCAAGCCAAGGCCCATAACATCTATCGCCGGTTCAATCTCACGGCAGGAGTCTCGCTCATGGTACAAGGTCTTACGCCATTCATCGGCCTTCTCTATTTCGATGCCCATTGGGGCAGCCGCCTTTTAGATTGGAATTTCCTTGTAGCTGCACCCTGTCTCACCATGTTTTTCCTATACATGCTGATGCTGCGCCGCATAAAAGGCTATACGGGCGATTGCTGTGGAGCCGTGTTTTTGCTCTGCGAGTTGGCATTCCACCTAACGGCCGTTGTGTTACTCACCGCTAATCTCACCCCTTAAAATCCCCTTTTTAGATATGGAAATCACTCTTGTAAGGCATACCAGCGTGGCCCTTGACAAGGGCACATGCTATGGCTGGACTGATGTTACACTGTCCGAAACCTTCGAACAAGAGGCCACGCTCACCCGCAACGCCTTGTCTGAACATGCCCCTTTCGATGCGGCATACAGCTCACCACTTAGTCGCGCCACACGCCTTGCGGCCTTCTGCGGTTACGAAAACCCCATAATCGACCCACGATTACGCGAAATGAACATGGGCGATTGGGAGATGCAACGTTACGATGAGATAGCAGACGAGAACCTGCAACGTTGGTATGCCGACTATATGAACGTGCGCACAACCAATGGCGAGGGTTTCCCAGACATCTATGCACGCGTTTCCGACTTTCTCAATCAGCTGAAAACGCAACCCCATCGCCGTGTGGTAGTGTTCGCTCATGGTGGTGTGCTGATTTGTGCAGGCATATATGCCGGAGCATTTAAGCGCGAAAACGCCTTCGAACACTTAACACCCTTTGGCGGATTGTTAAAGATAACTATCTGAACGGCCCACTCCATCACCCCAATAGGCTGACGGAAAGCTAGACGAATAAAACCGAAGAAACGCCAATTAGCACAACCTGTCGCCCCAAACCTTAACTTTTTTTAAATCCGTTAAGTAACAATTGTTACCAAACTAATAACGTTTTATATCTAAATTTGCAGCGTAATCGAAATAAAAATAAGACCGAAATATGGAACATAGAATGAAAGGTTACCTTCCACCGATGGACCCAGAAAAGCTTAAAGCGCTTTTCGAAATAGAGAACGCATTTAAGGCTGGACAACTGTCTGCCGACGAAGCCCGACTGCAAATAAAAGAACGTGTAGGCAAAGTTAGCGCCTACCACGTGGCCTACATAGAGCAGACAATGACCGAAGAAACTAGCGACGAGTGCATTCGCGAAGATGTACACGCTATAATCAACATGCTGGGCGACCAAATAGACAACACGATGCCCAATCTTCCGGCCGACCACCCCATCATGCATTACCTTAAAGAAAACGAGGAAATGAAGCGATTGCTCTTAGCGGTGGAAGATTTGGTTCAATATCCAATGATTAAGAACCAATGGCTTGAACTATACGACAAGATTAGTCAGTACCCCCTACACTACAAACGCAAACAAAACCAACTTTACCCCATGCTCGAACGCAAGGGATTTACACGCCCCACAACTACGATGTGGACTTTCGACGACTTGGTGCGTGATGAAATTCGCGAGGCTGAACGTCTGCTGAGAGAAGACCAAGAAGAGGCCTTCATCAAACAGCAAGAACGTGTACTACTCTACGCACGCGACCTAATGGAGAAAGAAGAGTTTATCCTCTACCCCACATCGATGGCGCTTATCAGCGAAGAGGAGTTTGAAGACATGAAGAGTGGCGACCAAGAGATTGGCTTTGCCTTCTTTGAGGTGGAACACAAAACCACTGAAAACAAAGTCGAAACCCAACCGAAAGAACAAAACAACTTTGCCAACGACTTGCAAGCCTTGTTCACAAAATATGGGTATTCGGCTGGCGGAGGCGACAAGTTGGATGTTACAACGGGCAAACTAACACTCGAACAGGTGAACCTCATTTACAAACACCTGCCCATCGACATCTCTTTCGTGGACGAAAACGAACTGGTTTGTTTCTATTCGGACACCGACCACCGCATTTTCCCACGCAGCAAGAACGTTATAGGCCGCGAAGTAATGAACTGCCATCCCCGAAAAAGCGCCCACATCGTTCGCGAGGTGATAGACAAGCTAAGGAGTGGCGAACAGGATAAGGCTGAGTTTTGGATTAACAAGCCGGGGTTATTTATCTATATCATCTATGTAGCTGTGCGCGATAAGGATGGAAACTTCCGTGGCGTACTAGAAATGATGCAAGATTGCACCCACATTCGCGCATTAGATGGCTCGCAAACGCTGCTTACATGGAGCAATGGCGACACACCTGCAATGGCCGAACAAAGCCACGACACGCAGACAACGCTGGCAGAAAATACAGAAGACGAAGAGGCGACAGAACCCGTAACAGAGATTACTTCGCAAACTCGTCTGAAAGATCTTCTCAAACAATATCCCACGCTCAAAAGTCGTCTACCCGAGCTCGACCCCAAGTTTAAGATGCTCAACACGCCACTAGGCAAAATTATGATGGGCAAAGCAAACGTGCAAACGATGAGCGAACGTTCTGGAATACCCCTCGATAAACTTATCGAAGGGATAAAGAAACTGATAAACTAAAATCTCAATTAGGTATATAGGCAGGATAACAGTTGTCCGCCAGCTGAATGTGAACATGCACTTCTGCTGGTGGACTTTTTAATTCGAATCAGCTATTAGAGCCTGTACAGTTTTGGGATAAAGACTAACAAAGCACTTCTAAAGCCACACAAAAAAGCTAATGGAAGATTCGGGATAAAGCGTCTTGCCTTATAAACAATCAGTAGGATATGGGTTAATATAGTGGAGTTTGATATTTGTAGGATGTGTAATCGCAGGTAAGATAAAAGGCATTTGCGAGAGAAGTAGGGGCGCATGGGGTGAAACCAGCTTTTATTTTAGTTGTTTCGGGGTGATGTAATCGAAACGTTCGATATTAACAAGGCCTATTTTTTTAAGTTCTTCAACGCTGTATT
>CAUPVH010000094.1:0-6207 GCA_963514635.1 uncultured Prevotella sp.
GCCAACTCGCGAGCAATGTCACGTGTCGTATTGTTGAGTTCTTTCATGTCTCCACTCCTTTCTTCTCTCTTGCAGCGGTTTAGTCGAGTTTCAGCACGGCCAAGAAAGCCTTTTGCGGAACTTCCACGTTTCCAATCTGCTTCATACGTTTCTTTCCTTTCTTCTGTTTCTCAAGTAGCTTACGCTTTCTGCTAACGTCGCCACCATAACATTTGGCCGTTACGTCTTTTCTAAGGCACTTCACCGTTTCTCGTGCAACAATCTTCGCACCGATGGCGGCTTGTATGGCGATGTCGAATTGCTGTCTGGGTATAAGTTCTTTCAGCTTTTCGCACATTCGGCGACCAAAGGTCGTGGCATTGTCGAAGTGGGTAAGCGTAGACAAGGCATCAACGGCCTCGCCGTTCAACAAAATGTCGAGTTTCACCAATCGCGAAGGCCTAAAACAATCGACATGGTAGTCGAACGAGGCGTAACCCTTGGAAATAGACTTCAACTTATCGTAAAAGTCGATAACGATTTCGCCCAAAGGCAGCATGAAATGCAGTTCAACGCGATTGCCGCTAACATATTCTTGGTTGATAAGTTCGCCTCGCTTGTCCATGCAAAGTTTCATTATCGGCCCGATGTAGTTAACGTTGGTAATGATAGATGCCCTGATGTAGGGTTCTTCTATATGGTCTATCATCGTTGGGTCGGGCAATCCCGAAGGGTTATGCACCTCGCGTTCGTTGCCCATCTTATCGTACACCATGTACGAAACGTTGGGCACCGTGGTGATGACATCCATGTTAAACTCGCGGTCTAGTCGCTCTTGTATAATCTCCATGTGCAACAATCCCAAGAAACCGCACCTAAAACCAAAGCCCAAAGCTACCGACGATTCAGGCGAGAACGTCAGCGAGGCATCGTTCAGTTGCAACTTTTCGAGCGATGCACGCAGGTTTTCGTATTCAGAAGGCTCAATGGGATAGACACCTGCAAACACCATTGGCTTTACTTCTTGAAAGCCTTCTATGGCCTGTTGGCATGCTTTGTCGCGATGGGTAATGGTATCTCCCACCTTCACTTCCTTGGCATCTTTTATTCCGCTGATGATGTAGCCCACCTCACCAGTATGCAACTCTTGCTTGGGCACCATATCCATTTTAAGCACACCCACTTCATCGGCCGCATACTCCATGCCTGTATTGAAAAACTTCACGTTGTCGCCTTTGCGTATAACGCCATTCAACACCTTGAAGTAGGCTATAATTCCACGGAAGGAATTAAACACCGAGTCGAAGATAAGCGCCTGCAAAGGAGCATTATCATCGCCTGTGGGATGTGGCACCCTTTGCACAACGGCTTGAAGAATGTCGTCAACGCCCTTGCCCGTCTTACCCGATGCGCGTATGATGTCGGCCTTATCGCAACCCAGCAGTTCAACAATCTCGTCTTCCACTTCTTCTGGCATCGCGCTAGGCATATCCACCTTATTGATGATGGGAATAATCTCCAAATTGTGTTCAATGGCCATATAGAGGTTCGAGATGGTTTGCGCTTGTACACCTTGTGTTGCATCTACAACGAGCAACGCCCCTTCGCAGGCGGCGATACTTCGCGAAACCTCGTAAGAAAAGTCCACGTGTCCCGGGGTGTCAATGAGGTTGAGCACATAGTTTTGTCCCTCGTGCTGGTATTCCATCTGTATGGCGTGGCTCTTAATGGTTATGCCGCGCTCTTTCTCCAAGTCCATATCGTCGAGCATTTGCCCGCCTGTAACTTGAATGGTTTTGGTAAATTCCAGCATACGGTCGGCCAAAGTAGACTTCCCGTGGTCAATGTGTGCGATGATGCAGAAGTTTCTTATATGGTTCATTCTTGAAAAAGAAGATTTATTTTTAACGGCAAAGTTAAGTATTTTAATCGGTATTTTGGTGTTTACGACTATAAATTTGCCAAATAATAGCTACCTTTGTACAAAACAAAAGAAACGATGAGAAAGATATACATCTTATTATTGGGTGCGGCGATGCTTACCGCATGCCACGAAAGCATGGAAAAACGGGCCGAAAGAGAGGCTAAGGAGTACACGGTAAAGTTTTGTCCCACACCCGTTGTCAACTATACACGCACGGATAGTGTGGTGTTTTACCCCGAAACAAAAACCTATCACTATTATTGTTCGTTTGTAGACAAGATGGACGATGCCGCCATCATCGACAAGAACAGGCAGTATATAGACGACATGCTGCTTAAATCTATTATCGAATCAACGAATTTGAAACCATATAAAGAGGCAGGTTTTACCTTTGCCTACACCTGCCATTCGGATAAAGAGCCACAAAAGGTGCTGTTTGAAACGAAGTATACCAAGAAAAAGTATTAACTAACAGTTGGGCCAACAAGCACTTGTCTTGTTGGCCCAATTGCTTACCTGCTGTGCAAGGTGTGTGTATCTTTGTAATACAATAAAATATCTTTGATGGTGTTTTGTCCTATTTTTATCCATGAAACAAGGGTAAAACACAGCTGGTTAATCATTATCTAAGGCCGAAAGCAATATCTTTTCGGCATTCTCCACACGTTCGCTTGTTGGACTGTCAATGTGGTCTAGCGTATAATTCAGACCCAGTTTCTGCCATTTGTAGGCCCCCATCGAATGGTAAGGCAACACCTCTATGCGCTTTACGTTGTGCAGGGTCTTGATAAAGTCGCGCAGACCATATAGATAAGCGTCGTTGTCGGTGATGCTTGGAACGAGCACGTGGCGTATCCAAACAGGTGTTTGTATTTGTGATAAGTAGCTGGCGCAATCCAACACGTTGGTGTTGTCCCACCCCGTTAGCCTTTTATGCTCTTGGTTATCTATGTGTTTGAGGTCGAACAGCACCAAATCGGTAAAGTTCATCAGCTTAGTAAACTTAGAGAAGAAGGGTTCTTGGCGTGTAAAAGGCTGTGCGGCAGTGTCTAGACAAGTGTTTATGCCTAGTGCTTTTGCCTTTTCGAAGAGTTCGAGCATAAAGTCTATTTGCAGCAGAGCCTCTCCCCCGCTCACCGTTATGCCGCCTTCCTTACCCCAATAGGGGCGAAAGCGTAACGCTTGCTGCAAAAGTTCGTCGGCCGAACGCATGTCGGCAGATTTCATTGTCCACGTGTCGGGATTGTGACAATAACGGCAACGCATCTTGCACCCACTTAAAAAGATGATGAAACGAATGCCTGGCCCATCTACCGAACCAAACGATTCGATGGAATGAACGTAAGCCTTACGTGGCGTAGCCTCGTTAGTTGCGTTCGCGTTGGTTGGAACAAACGTGTTATTGTTTTCCATTATTTATTCTGCCGGGCATTATATAGCCCTCTTTATTGTTGTTCGCTAAGTGCTGATGTGATAAGATGGTGAACGGCGTTAGAAGAAAGTCCCTCCACGTAAAAGCGCGGAGGGACTTATATATATGGCTGTAATGCCAAGTCTTTTTATGCCAGTTTGCTGTGAGCTTGACGTGCAATAACGTCGAGTTGCTGCTCTTTTGTCAAGTCTATAAACTTAACGGCATATCCACTTACACGGATAGTGAAGTTGGCATACTCTTCTTTCTCAGGATGTTCCATGCAATCGATGAGTTTCTCAACACCAAACACGTTGACGTTAAGATGGTGTGCGCCTTGGTCGAAGTAGCCGTCCATCACGCCAACAAGCGTGTTTACGCGCTCCTCTTCATTGTGACCGAGTGTGCTGGGGGCGATAGTCTGCGTATTAGAGATACCATCGAGTGCATATTCGTATGGAAGTTTAGCCACCGAATTAAGCGATGCCAGCAATCCGTTCTTCTCTGCACCATACGAAGGATTAGCTCCTGGTGCCAAAGGAGCACCCTCGGGACGGCCGTCGGGCATGTTACCAGTGAACTTACCGTAAACAACGTTCGAGGTAATGGTGAGAATACTCGTGGTGGGTTCTGAGTTGCGATAGGTGTGGTGCTTACGAATCATATTCATAAACGTCTTTAACAGCCACACGGCGATATCGTCGGCGCGATCGTCATCGTTGCCATAGCGGGGAAAATCTCCAACCGTTTCAAAGTTAACAGGGAATCCCGTCTCGTCGCGGATGATGTTAACCTTGGCGTACTTAATGGCCGAAATGGAGTCTACCACATGACTAAATCCGGCAATGCCCGTTGCAAACGTACGGCGCAGGTCGGTGTCTATCAACGCCAGTTCGGCTGCCTCGTAGAAGTATTTGTCGTGCATGTAGTGGATGAGGTTAAGCGTGTTGACGTAAACACCAACCAACCATTCCATCATATCCACGAAACGGGGCATGAATTCTTCGTAAGTTAACACGTCGCCAAGTATCGGACGGAGGGCAGGACCGCATTGTTCGCGGGTTTTAGAGTCGACACCGCCGCTGATGGCGTAGGTAAGACACTTGGCCAAGTTGGCACGTGCGCCAAAGAACTGCATCTCCTTACCCGTCTGTGTGGCCGAAACGCAACAACAGATGGAGTAATCGTCGCCCCAAATAGGCCGCATAACGTCGTCGTTCTCGTATTGAATGGAGCTTGTTTTCACCGAAATTCTCGATGTGTAACGCTTAAAGCCCTCGGGTAAGCGCGAACAATAAAGCACCGTGAGGTTGGGCTCGGGCGATGGTCCCATGTTTTCGAGGGTGTGAAGGAAACGGAAATCGCTCTTCGTAACCATCGAACGGCCATCTTGTCCCATGCCAGCCACTTCGAGCGTTGCCCAAACTGGGTCGCCAGAGAAAAGCTGATTGTAAGCTGGAATACGGGCAAACTTCACCATACGGAACTTCATCACAAGGTGATCGATTAGCTCTTGCGCCTCGGCCTCGGTGAGTGTGCCTTCGTTAAAGTCTCTTTGGATATATATATCGAGGAAAGTGGAGATGCGTCCAACAGACATTGCCGCACCATTTTGCGTTTTAATGGCACCAAGATAGCCAAAGTAAAGCCACTGAACGGCCTCGCGAGCGTTGTTAGCAGGTTTAGAAATGTCGTAACCGTAAATCTCGGCCATTTCTTTTAGTTCTTTCAATGCCTTGATTTGCATTGATATTTCTTCGCGCAAGCGTATGATATCCTCGGTCATTACGCCGCAACCACAGTTGCGTTTGTCTTTCTCCTTCTCGTCGATAAGGAAGTCTACACCATAAAGCGCAACACGGCGATAGTCGCCAACGATGCGTCCACGACCGTAAGTGTCAGGCAAACCCGTAAGGATGTGATTGTGGCGAACGAGTTTCATCTCGTCTGTATAAGCATCAAAAACGCCGTCGTTGTGTGTTTTACAGTATTTCGTGAATATCTCGTGCAGTTTCTCAGATGGTTTATAGCCATAAGTGGTGCAAGCCTGCTCGGCCATGTGGATGCCGCCATAAGGCATAAAGGCACGCTTGAGTGGCTTGTCGGTTTGTATACCTACAACCTTTTCGAGGTCTTTGGTGTTCTCGCCAATGTATCCAGGGCCGTAAGCCGTCATTCCAGAAACTACTTCGGTCTCCATATCCAACACTCCTCCCTTGGCGCGCTCTTCTTTTTGAAGAACTTGGAGCATACCCCAAAGCTTGTTGGTGGCGTCTGTTGGTTCGGTCAGAAAACTCTCGTCGCCATCGTAAGCGGTGTAGTTGTTCTGTATGAATTCACGCACGTTGACTTCATCAAGCCATTTCTTACCTGTGAAGCCTCTCCACTCTTGTCTCATTTTTATTCAATGTTTGTTTGACATAATGTGCCGTGAGGCACGATAAACATAGCTAGAAATCTGCTGATGGGTAGATTTCGGATGCAAAGTTACACCGAAAAACAATACCAAACAATACTAGATAGTAAGTATTTTGCATTAATTACAAAATAAGGAGTATCAGCCTATCTCCCTATCAGCCAACAAGTAAAGAACAAAATAACACTGAAAAGGACGTTTACCCGAACAGGTTATGCGAAAAAGCCATAAGCCGATGGACAAAAGTAAGCACATATAGCCCAAAAGCATAAAAGAGATAGCCGACAAAACGGCCGTAATTGACTATACGACAGGAAGAAAACAAACAGTTAAAATAATAAAAATACAGGTTGGCGGCCAAACGAAACCAAACTGATAATCGGGTTCCGTTTGACTACCAACCTAATATGGTAAGTACAACCCTAAGCCGCTGCCGATGCAGGTTGGCCTAAACCAACTTGAAACGAACGCGGAAAG
>CAUPVH010000095.1:0-6202 GCA_963514635.1 uncultured Prevotella sp.
ACTATGGTAAGAATCACGGCACGTTTGTTGGCGTGCTGTCGAAATACGAAATAAAGAGTTTCAAGGTTCTTCCCACGCCCACCGACAACTATATGATAAAGGTAACGGTGGAAGTTCGTGGTCAAGAGATGACCTTCTATTCTGCACACCTCGACTATAAGCACTATGCCTGCTATCTGCCGAGAGGCTATAACAGTGGTCCTGATTGGTCGAAACTGCCCAATCCCATTACCGATAGCGAACGGATAATGAAAGACAACCGACTGAGTACGCGCGACGAGGCGATGGAAATGTTTCTTGACGATGCCCAAGGCGAGATGAATAAGGGGCGTATCGTTGTCTTAGGTGGCGACTTTAACGAACCGTCTGACCTTGATTGGCAGGCCAACACCAAGGATTTGTACAGCCATAACGGCGTAGTGGCCAACTGGGATTGCTCTGTAATGCTGAGAAAGGCTGGTTTCGTAGACACTTATCGCGAGAAATTCCCCAACCCCGTAACACATCCGGGGTTCACATTCCCTGCCGATAACAAGGATGCCAGTATAGGCCAGCTGTCTTTCTGCCCCGAATACGACGAGCGCGACCGTATCGACTTTGTGTATTATAACAAGTCGCAACCTGTTGAATTGCTGAAAGCCGAACTCGTTGGGCCGTCTGGTTCCATCTATTTTGGCAAGCGCGGAGCCAACGATTCGAAAGATACCTTTATCGAACCAACAGGAACTTGGCCCACTGACCATAAGGGAAACCTTACCACGCTTAAAGTTCGCGTGAAGAAATAGGCGCGGCATAAGATTGTAAATACATAGTTAACATTAAGACGAAACCACAATATGAAAAGGAATAAACCCACAATGAGGCGTTGGATATACGCACTCTTCATAGCCGCTTTGTGTGGCAACATTGCCGCTTGCGGCGATAAAGACGAGGACAACACTCCGAATTACAACCCCAATGTGCCTGTTACCATCAGCCGTTTTACGCCTGCCGAAGGCAGCGAAGGCCAAGAAATGGTTATCTATGGCACTAACTTCGGACTCGACTCTAAACAGGTAAACGTAACGATTGGCGGAAAGACTGCTAAGCTAACGTACGTAAAGGCCGACAGTATTGGCTGTATCGTGCCCTATTGGACCGAGTCGGGACGGTTTGAAGTGGAGGTGAAGGTGGCTCAACAATCAGCCAAGGCCACTACAATGTTTGCATACGCCAGTCCGTTGATGGTGCGCACGCTGATTGGTTACCGCATAAGCGACGGCGACCCAGGATGGAAAGACGGCAAGTTTGGCACTGGCAAGGACGATGGTTCGGCCACTTTCGGCAAGCAAGCCGCCTTTATGAGGTTCGACCCACAGAACCACGACCACCTATATGTTGCATACGAAGACTTCGATTATAGTGGCTATGGTGTGCAACTCTTCGACTTAAAGGCGAAGACTGTTACCACCGTGATGCACGGCAGTAAGTGTTTCGAAGGTAAGCGTTTACGTGCAATAGACTTTACGGCAAAGGGCGACATGGTGGTTGCCACCGACCGCGACGACAGCGGTGACCGTTCTACTAGTGTGTGGATTGTTAAACGCAACGCCGATGGCAGCTTTACCGACGAGTCTAAGTGTGAGGTGCTGGCTGCTTACAAGCAATGTAACACCGTTGCCGTGCACCCTGTCAGCGGAGAACTATACTTCAACAGCTACGGCAACAATGCGATTTATCGCCTTGACGTGGCCAAATATTATGCCAATGCCTCGGAAACAACTCCTTGGGACCCATATCTCACGGGCAACAACTACGAGCAAATGCTCACCCTTGGCGCTAGTCGTTGGAACTTTAACATCACCATGCACCCCACAGGCAAGTACGCTTACGTAATAGCACTGAACCAACACTGCATCTATCGTATGGATTACGACGAGGCTACTAAGCGTTTCAAGCAGCCTTATCTTGTTTCTGGGCAGCAGGGTGTGAAAGGATGGGCCGATGGTAAGGGCGACGGCACGTTAATGAACTTCCCCTATCAAGGCATATTTGTGAAGAATGCAGACTACGCGGCACAGGGTAAGGAAGATGTTTACGACTTCTACTTCTGCGATTACGATAACTATTGCGTGCGTTACCTCACACCCGAAGGCCGTGTTCGTACCTTCGCAGGGCGCGGAGCAACGTCGGCTATGGGCGATGGTAACACTTGGGGCTCCGACGATGGTGACTTACGAGAGACGGCGCGCTTTGGAAGTCCTACGGGCATTGCCTACGATGAGCGCACCGAAACATTCTACGTTTTCGACACCTATTATAAGAGTGTGAGAACGATAAGCCGTTGAAAACACACCTTTAACCATACGTGGTGTCGCCAAATCGTTTTGGTTGCATAACCAAGTGGTTGGCGATGCCACGGCAGGTTACTTGTTTGGCGTCTTTCGTGTAGAGAGACGGTATGGCCCGAAGATAGATAACGTCAACTGTTATTGACGATATTCACAGCATAAAAACAACAGAGAAAACGATGAAACGAATAAAAGTCATTCTGCTAGGTTGGGCGTTTGTGGCGAACATTTGTTCGTTACAAGCGCAAGGCTTGTCGATGTCGCTTAGCCTAAAAACGCCAGGCAATCCGTCTGAAACGCGCCAATTGCAACAACAAGGGCAATTTTGGGCGACCGATGGACCATTAAGCATTGTGTCTTCTACTACGAAAGACGGCGACGATGAACTGTTGACAGTCACCCTCTCGGCGCGCGAAAAGGTGTATTTCCATCTTGAGCTCAGCCTCAACACAGAGCTATCGTCTAGCGAGACAGAGTTTTACATGCCTGGTTTCTGGTATCATCGCAACATGCGCTCACCCCAAGAGACTCCTTCCTTCAAGACGAGTAAGCATTGGAGTTTTAGAGAAGACCGTATGTCTACACCGTTAACTAGTGCTTTTAACCCACACGATGGGCAAGGCATATCTGTATTGCGCGTGTTAGACACACCTTGCGACGTACAAGTTCAGCTAACTACGGGCGAGATAATACTTCCTGGACGCACATCCGTGGGTTATGCAGGTTTCGACGGCGAGGCAAACACCGTGGCCTTAAAGTTTGGCTATCCTTATAAGGAAACTCCCAAACGATACATCCGCAAGTTAACGCTCATAGACCCCATAACGGCTTTTGCCAAGCTAGAAAAGGGTGAACAGCAAACCTTGCGTTGGCGCATACATCGCTATAAAGCCAATGATTTCGGCAGCTTTGTTACGCAAGTGTGGCTGTATAGCTACGACCGCATGCAGCCACAACCCTTGAAAAGTGCCTACACGGGTGCAGAAGTGAAAGCTGCCCTCAGCGATTACTTCCGCCATTCGTTCGTAGACCGCTACCCATTGAAATACAATTCGGGGCTCTCACTTCGGGTTAACGACTGCCTACCGGAAACAGAAATGCAGATAGGCTTTTGCGGACGTGTGTTGCTTAATGCCTTCAACGAGATAGAATATGGTGTCGAAACAAAAGACGAAGACCTTGTTAATAAGGGACAAGCCATCTTCGACAGTTTTCTGAGCAACGGATTTGGAGAAGGTGGCTACCTGCACGACTTCGTAAACTTCCGCGATGGTTTCCCAAAAGAAAGCATCCATTCCATTCGTCAGCAAAGCGAGGCTGTGTATGCTGTACTGCATTATTTAAAATACGAGAAAAACCGCGGTCGTCGCCACGTAGAGTGGGAGCGGCGCATACGTACCATTCTCGACAACTTCGTTGCCCTAATAAAAGACGATGGTCACTTCGCTCGTAAGTTTAAGTCTGATGGAACAGATGTCGATGCGTCTGGAGGTAGCACTCCTTCGGCTACCTCTGCATTGGTGATGGGTTGGAAATACTTTGGCAACAAGAACTATTTGCAAGCCGATGGCCGAACGGTAAGCTATGTGGAGAAGAACATTATCTCGCAAAGCGACTACTTCTCGTCTACGCTCGATGCCAATTGCGAAGACAAGGAGGCCGCCATTGCCGCCGTAACAGCCACCTATTATCTGGCCATGGTTACCAAGGGCGAGGAGCGAAAGCATTATATCGAGCTGTGTAAGCAAGCCGCATACTTCGCCATCTCGTGGTATTACACGTGGGATGTGCCTTTTGCGCCAGGGCAGATGACGGGCGAACTGGGACTGAAAACACGCGGATGGGGTAATGTTTCGGTAGAGAATAACCACATAGACGTGTTTGTTTTCGAACTTCCTCACATCCTTAGCTGGCTGGCTCAGCAAACGGGCGAGCAGCGTTTTAAGGGCATGTACGATGTTATTACGTCTTCGCTCAGCCAGCTGTTGCCTGTTGCCAACAACCTTTGCGGTGTGGGTAAGCAGGGCTTCTATCCCGAAGTGGTGCAGCATACCACGTGGGATTACGGACACAATGGCAAAGGATTTTATAACGACATCTTTGCGCCTGGCTGGACGATTGCCTCCCTTTGGGAACTATATTCGCCTAATCGTACAACAGATTTCTTGAAATAATACAGCCGTTTTTCGGTTTGTTTGAATAATTTCGTACCTTTACGCAACAAACTAATGCAAATGAGGAGAATAAGATTGATGATAGCAGCGTTGCTTCTGCTTGTCGGAATGACAGGCAGGAGCAACATCCTGTTCAGGCACATCGGCGTGGAGTCGGGACTGTCGCAAAGCACCGTGCTCGCCATTTTGCAAGACCGAACAGGCCTGATGTGGATAGGTACGAAATCAGGACTAAACCGTTACGATGGCACCTTATTTAAATGGTATTACAGTTATCCCGACGGACATAGTCTAGGCAGTAGCTATATCAACGCGCTTTTCGAAGACGCGAACGGCCGAATATGGGTGGGAACAGATTGTGGCGTGTGGATTTACAGTCCATTGACCGACTCTTTCAGCCGTTTCGACAAACGAAGTGCCGACGGTGTGAGCATCACTAACATGGTGAACGTGATAAAAGATCATGGCGACAAGATATACATCACGGCTAACGAACAGGGAGTTTTCTGCTACGACTTACGTCGCAACCACCTTTCACACTTCCGCTTGAAGGGGTATCCCAACGTTGCAGGCATGGCCATTGGCGACAACGGGGCAGTGTGGCTCGGACTTTTCGGAGGCGGACTATACACCACCGACCACGCCTTTCGCACGCTCACGCCCTTTCGTACACAAGATGGGCAAACGCCCTTTGCTGGCAACATCGTTTCGGCCATACTTCCTTTGGGCAACGGACGCTATGCCATTGGCACCGACCGACAAGGACTTTCGCTTATAGATGCTGCACGCCACAGTTTCGAGCCCCTAGTAACCAGTATCGAAGGAAAGGAACTTTTCGTGCGTAACTTTATACTAAGTCATCGTGAGATATGGGCGGCAACCGAGCAAGGCATGCTGGTTTACAACCTAGATACCCACGCCACCCAACACTTTACCTATAATCCCACAGACCCTTTCTCCATATCCGATAATCCGCTTTATTGCCTCTACAAAGACCGCGAGGGTGGTTTGTGGGCTGGTTCTTATTTTGGCGGACTGAATTACTTGCCTGCCATACACCCCGTTTTCGAACGTTTTGTGCCACAAGGTAGCGGAAACGGACTGCATGGGCGGCGCGTGCGCGAGATGGTTATGGACAAGCAAGGGAAAATATGGATAGGAACAGAAGACGGCGGACTGAACTGTATGGAACCCGACAGCGAAACATTTAGCCATATTGCAGCTAGCAACGCCTTCCCAAACGTGCATGGGCTTTGCGTGGACGGCAACGAATTGTGGGTGGGCACCTTTGCTTCGGGCCTAAAAATTATTGATACTCGCACCCACCAATTGGTCAAATCGTTCAAGGCCGACGGCCGTTCGGGGTCGCTCCACGATAACACCATATTTAGTATAGCGCGTTCGCCGCAGGGCGTAATGTACCTTGGCACCATACGTGGACTATGTACCTACGACGCCAACACCCAATCTTTTGTCTACGATAAAGCCGTGCCGCCCGTGCTCATCAACGATGTAAGTTTCGATTCGCACGGAAACCTATGGCTAGCCACACAAACCAATGGCGTATTTATGCGCCACAATGGCCGCTGGACAAACTTTAAAGCAACCCAATCGGGGCTTACTTCAAACAAGGCCCTGAGCATATTCGAAGATAGCGAAGGCACTATTTGGGTGACAACGCAGGGCGGTGGCGTGTGC
>CAUPVH010000096.1:0-6125 GCA_963514635.1 uncultured Prevotella sp.
ATGCCGCGCACTTGTTCGGGTTGTACTTGCTTTTCAAACGCAACTACATAGTTGCGTCCACCAGTGAAGTCGATGCTGCGGCTGAGTCCGCGAGTTACGAAACTCCCAATGAATACGGCCAGAAGTACCACTACAAGCACGAAGGTTTTCTTGTAAACACTCATGAAGGGGAAACGAATGTTCTGCATGAAGTTCTTAGAAAAGCCCGTAGTAAATGTAATTTTTGTCCAGCGTTCCTTGCTCAACTGATACTCGTAAACCAAGCGCGTGAGGAATACGGCGGTGAAGAACGAACAAACGATACCGATGATAAGCGTTGTTGCGAAACCGCGGATGGGACCTGTACCGAACGAATAGAGGATGATACCCGTGATGATAGAGGTAAGGTTCGAGTCGAAGATGGCCGAGAAGGCGTTTCCGTAGCCCTCCTTGATAGCCTGTTTAAGGCCTTTTCCTGCTGCCAGTTCTTCCTTGGTTCGTTCGTAGATAAGCACGTTGGCATCTACGGCCGTACCTAACGACAGCACCATACCCGCAATACCCGATAGCGTTAGCGCGGCTTGGAACGACGTTAAGATACCTAGCGTGAAGAATAGGTTAACGATGAGGGCTGTGTTAGCCATCATACCTGGCGTAAAGCCGTACATCAGCACCATGTAAACCATGAGCACCACGAAGGCGATGGCAAACGATTGGATACCTTGTTGGATGGATTGAGCACCCAGCGTAGGGCCAACAACCTCTTCTTGAACGATGCGTGCAGGGGCAGGCATACGTCCACTCTTCAGCGTATTGGCAAGGTCTTTGGTTTCTTCGATGGTGAAGTTACCGCTAATTACAGAAGAACCGCCATCGATTTCGTTGCTCACGCGAGGTGCGCTGTACACCACATTGTCCAAAACAATGGCAATGGCTCTGCCAACGTTGGCCTTTGTGAGTGCTGCCCAACGGCGTGCGCCGTCGCTGTTCATGCGCATGTTCACCACGGGAGCACCAGAGGTATGGTCGAACTCGTCGTTAGCGTCGGTCACCACATCGCCTTCGAGCGGTGCACGGCCATTGGTAGAGGTAACTTTGATGGCGTGTAGCTCGTAAATGTTCTTCATATTCACCTGGTCCGAGGGCTTTGCACTCCACAGAAGTTTAAGGTCGGGGGGAAGAACTTGCTTGGCAACGGGGCCATAGATAAGCTTATTGATGGCAGCAGTGTCGCGAGCGTTGGCATACCCCACAGTGCTTAGCGAGTTTCCGCCAATGGGTTGCAGGCGCGAGAATAGCGGGTTAGCCTTGATGGCGGCAGCCGTTTGGGCGTCGTTGGCGCGTTGTGCCATGTCGGGTTTCTTGTCGTCGCCCGTGTTTAGCTTAAACTTGGGCTGCTCGCTCTTAGCCTTAGCCACCTCTTGCTCGGCCTTAGCCTTGGCGTTGGTGGTGTCTACGGCAGCCGTGTCGGCGCCGTTATGCTCGCTGGCCAGCCTTGTGTTAAGCTGTGTAAGGTAAGGAAGGACCTCGGCAGCGTTGAATGTTTCCCAAAATTCGAGGTTGGCCGAACCTTGCAAAAGCTTACGAACACGTTCGGGTTCGCGTACGCCAGGCATTTCAACCATGATGCGGCCTTCTTGTCCTTCTAGTTTCTGTATGTTGGGTTGCACCACGCCGAACTTGTCGATACGTGTGCGCACCACGTTGAACGAGTTGTCGATGGCAGCTTGCACTTCAGTTCTCAGCGCTTTCTCTACTTCGGCATCGCTGCTTTGTGGCGAAACTTTGCCTTGCAATTGCTGCGTGGCGAACAGTTCGGCGAGTTTGTGGCCGGGTGCGTTTTGTTTGTAGTACTTGATGAAAAGCGAAATAAAGTCGCTCTGGCTAGTTTCTTCTTCTTTCTTAGCCTCTTTTAGCGACTTGGTGAAAGCCGCGTCGGTCTTGTGGTCTGCCAGTGTCTCGATAACGTCGGGCACGCTGATTTCAAGAATAACGTTCATACCTCCTTTGAGGTCCAAGCCCAAACCAATCTGTGTTTCCAAACACCTTTGGTAGCTGTAGATGCCAAGATACTTCACAGAGTCCTTGTAATCTTGTTGGGCAATGGGGTCTTTCAGCTCGGCTGCCTTCCCATCGTAGTAATGGGTAGCCACCGAAAAAGACAGGTAGAAGATACTTGCAAGCGTCAGCAAGACGGCAGTTACAATTACGATACCTTTGTTTTGCATTGTTATTTATTTTTGTTTTATTGTTTTTCTGTTGCCATACAACCCTGCAAAGTTACTGATTTTTCTTAGATTAGTAAACAGTTAGCTCTGTATATTATCATTTTTTGCCTATTTGCGAAGTTTTTGCAGCAGACAAAAGATGGGATAGTGGTCGGATGTTTTCACTTTACTCTCTACAACACATTTAAGCGGCTGCCAGTTGTCGCTGCACATGATGTTGTCTATGCGTACGTAAAACGCGTTGCGGTGATAGCTTATGCCGGGGCCGTTTCCGCTGGCAACATAGCAGTCGGTTAGCTCTTTTGCCATGCAACGGCGCGCGTAAGAGATGGGGCTGTCGTTGAAGTCGCCGCAGAGAATGATGCTCTGCCCCTTGTGCTTGTGCACGAATTGGGCCACGCATTCCACTTGCGGGGCGCGAATTTTGGCGTATTCGCCCAGCTTGTGCATAAGGCTTTTCCCAAGTCCGGGCATTTGTTTGGTGCGCAAATCGCCTTTGAGCATGCTCTTAAATTCTTTTCGTTGGGTTTCGGTTAAGCCTGTTGTGGCGAAGTGGTTGTTGACAACCAGCACCGTATCGCCTGGCGTGGCCACCCAACAAGCCTGACTGAAATCTTCGCTTTGGGGATACATCACGCGTTCTGACCGCACGATGGGGTACTTGCTGTATATGGCCAGGCGGTCGTAGATGGTGGTTTTCTCCTTTATGTCGTGGTAGGGGTAGATGCTGTTGAGCAAAGAGTCGATGGTTGCTTGGAACTTTCCGCCCAGATTTGCCTCTTGTAGGCATAGTATGTCGGCGTCTTTCTCCTTCACATAGTTCAGCATTTCCCAGCGTTGTGGCTCTGTGGCCTCAATGCCGCCCCACATAAAGGTGTTGTAAGATAGCACTTTAAGGCAGCTGTCTGTGGGATTGCTGTTTACATTTAATGGTATGTACGTGCGCACAGGACCGAAACAAGCCACGAAACCAACCAGCGGGATGAGCGTTCGGCGCAGCTTGAAGAAAGCCCAAAACAATAAGAAAGCGGCATTGATGGCTAGGAACACGGGGAAGGTTAAGCCCAGCGTGGCCATCAGTGGATGGCTGGCGGGGTTAAGCCTGTCGCTGTATCCTACGGCTAGCATTACCAAGATGGTAGCCACGTTAGCGCCACTGGCAAGCTGCATAATCCATTTTTTTACTTTTGCCTGCATCTCGGTTTTGCTTATTGGCGTTTGCTTTGGTCGAAGAGTCGTTGCTTTTCTTCGCGCGTAAGGCTGTCGTAACCGCTTTTGCGTATCTTGTCCAGTATGCGGTCCACCTCGTCTTGTTCGGATTTTCGGCGCGCGTTATAGTCCCAGTCGCTCTCGGCCCGCGTTTCTTCGCGTGGACTTTCGGGTGTGGGTTGGCGGTGTTTTTCGTAGAAATCCTTCATGCGTTCGAAGGCGTTGGTGCCCCTTCGTTGCGAGAAGTCGTGCGAAGGGTGTCGTTGCCAGTAGCGTATCATGAAGAAACCGAATATCATTCCGCCCAAGTGAGCCAAGTGCGCCACATTTCCACCCGTTCCGGCCATAGCCTGATACAGCTCTAATGCGGCATAACCCATAACAAACCATTTGGCTTTGATGGGGATTGGGATGGGAAAGATGAATATTTTGTTTTCGGGGAATATCATGCCGAAGGCCAAGAGGATGGCGTAGATGGCTCCCGATGCGCCAACGGTGGTAAGTCCGTTAAGCTGGTTGGCCAATTGCCCCATTACAATGAAGGCATCGCCCACGCCCAAAGGAGCCTGCGCGTTGAGTTGCAGGTAAATCTCTACAAACTGTGCCAATTCTTGCATCAAGCCCGCACCGATGCCGCAGGCTATATAATAGAATAGGAACTTGCGCGGTCCCCATACGCCTTCGACCACCACGCCAAACAGCCACAATGCAAACATGTTGACGAACAAGTGCGCGAAACCGCCATGCATGAACATGTAGGTGACGAGTTGGTAAATGCGGAAGTCGGACGCCCGGAAAAAGTGGAGGCCGAGTATGTTGTTGAGATCAATGCCCGAACAGCTCTGGATGACTAACGTGGCCAAGAAAGCTAGCACGTTGATGATAAGCAAATTCTTGGTTATTGTTGGTATATTGCCCATTAATGATATGCTTTGAATGAAATGTTATAACATGGGCAAAAGTACTAAAAATATCTGTTAATGCGCATAAAAAGCCCTACGGAACGACAATTTTTCAAAAAAAACTTCACTTTTTTTTCCTTTTAGTTTGATTTTCGAAAGTAAACGTCTATATTTGCTCCCAGTTCTGAGATAACGTGTATACATTTATCACTTTTATAATTCAAAGTTATATGAACAAAACAGATTTGATTGACAAAATCGCAGCAGGCTCTGGCTTGAGCAAAGCTGACTCGAAAAAGGCGTTAGACGCTACAGTTGCAGCAATTAAAGAAGCTCTTGTGAAAGGCGACAAGGTTCAGCTGGTGGGTTTCGGCACATTCAGCGTTAACGAACGCCCCGCACACGGTGGTGTAAACCCCGCAACGAAAGAGAAGATTACTATCCCCGCCAAGAAGGTTGCCAAGTTTAAGGCTGGTGCCGAACTGACGGAAGCCATCCAGTAACTACTTCTTGTAAGAAGAGAAAGATAAAATCGCCGCCCTCGCTGTATTGTGAGGGCGGCATTTTTGTTAAAGGTGAAAAGGACTTTTAAAGGAGAAAAGGTGAAAGGGTGAAAAGATGGCTGACGCCCTTTCACCTTTTCACTTCTTCACCTTTAATTCCTCTTCCAGCTCACCGAGATTATTCACCACCGATATACGGTTGCGATAGTTGCCGCGAATCATGCCTTGGCGTTCTAGGTTGTTGAGCAGAGCCACAAGCGTGTCCCAAAAGCCTTCCATATTATAAAGTATAACGCGTTGGCGGCGATAGCTAATGGTGTTTGCGGCCACAAGCGTAAACACTTCGTCGAGCGTTCCCACGCCACCAGGCAGGGCAACAGCCACGTCGCACAGCGTGTTAAGCGTGTCTTTTCGGTCGGAAAGGTTCTCGCAATGATGCACCTCATCCATGTAAGTCGACTCCTTTCCGCCCTCTTCCACAAACTTAGGCACAACGCCCACCACGCGTCCGCCCGCCTCGTGCGCCGCCTTAGCTACGCATTCCATCAGTCCTAGGTTCGTTCCGCCGAAAATAACGGTGTGTCCTTTCTCGGCACACCACCGCCCCAAGGCAGCGGTAGCCTTGAAAAAGCGTGGGTCGATGTCGGCATTTGCCGAACAAAATACAGCTATGTTCATTTGCGTTGAATTTTAATGCTCCCTGTCTATGACTAGTTTCGCCCCTGCTTTTGGCAAAGGCGTGGTTTTTTATTGCCATTTGATTGTAATGCAAAGATAAGTAAAAGGCATGGCACTCTCAAATTTTATTACTACATTTGCGATAAGGTGCTGCTTTTGCACTTACAGGTTGGATATACCAATTTGTATAAATCGGCTCGTACGTTAACGAACGTTATATATAAGGTACTGTGTTGATGTTTCTGCGTATCTATTATAGATGTTAGCATTTTATGGTGAAACGAATTGTTGAACGGTGTCGGCGATATTCGTCGGGGCGATTGTCTCAGGCGAGTTTTGAGCAACTTCAATATGGAGTGGCTCAAACATCGAGTGGGGCATTGTGGGGCTTGATGGCCGCGGACTTTTCGTTGTCACAAGTATTAAGTGGAGTTAGGCGCAAGTTGCTGCAAGGCTTTTTGCAATGGCTCCAAGCGTTGTGCCAGCCTGTTTCGTTCCGCCTTGTTGAAAGACCTTATTTCCTTTTCCCATGAAAGACAATTATGAAGAATATATCGTGCTGTTAAAGGAAGGTTCTTACGAGGCTTTCTCCGATTTGTATATGCACTATGCAAACAAGCTATATA
>CAUPVH010000097.1:0-6125 GCA_963514635.1 uncultured Prevotella sp.
TTGCACATTTGTTGTGCAATCAGCGTTATGGGAATGGCAGTAAGATACAGCCCTAATAGTAGTTTTCTCATTGTGTTGTATATTATTTTCAGGATAAGTTAGGAACCAAAACACACGCTTCTGCACATAAGCGCAGGCCTTCACCCTGTATTTGCCTATGCACATAAGCAGAAAAACGCACATTGGGGCGACTATTCATACACCTCGTCGATACCATATTCGTTCATTCCGCCATCGTCTCTGGCGCATGGATCAAAGCCCTCGGGAAGGTCGAACGTGGCCTTTTGGGTATAACCCAATCGAGGGTCGGCAAACACTTTCTGCATGAAATAAGCCCAAATGGGCAATGCCATCGTGGCTCCCTGTCCCATACTCATCGAGTCGAAGTGTATGTCGCGGTCTTCTCCGCCCACCCAACAGCCGCTCACCAGTTCGGGCGTAAAGCCCATAAACCATGCGTCGGCGTTGCGGTTGGTCGTTCCAGTCTTGCCGCCTATCTCGCCTTTGAGGTTATATTTAAAGCGTAGTCGGCGCGCCGTACCCTCGTTCACCACGGCTTGCAGTTCCACGAGCATCTTATTGGCACCGGTTTCACTTATCACCTCGTTCATACGGGGTTGGAAAGTGGCAATTACATTTCCCTCATTGTCTTCTATCTTCGTAACGAACAAGGGCGCACACCTAATTCCGCGGTTGGCAAATGCCGTGTAGGCACTTACCATTTCGCACACGCTAGCCTCGCAAGGACCAAGTGCCAAGGCCATCGACGGATGTATGTCGGGGTTGTTTAGTCCATAACTGCGCAGCAACCCTACAAGCTGTTGCGGGTTAAGCTTGCTCATAAGGTAGGCCGAAATCCAGTTGTTGGATTGCGCCAAGCCCCACTTCAACGTCACCATCTGGCCATATCTACTACGACTAGCGTTTCGTGGTGTCCAACTTCGCCCCGCCACAACGTATGTCTGTTGCACGTTGGGTGCCTCATCGCAAGGCGAAAAGCCATTTTCCATAGCCAACGAATAGAGGAAAGGCTTGATAGTAGAGCCCACTTGTCGGCGCCCCTCGGTGGCCATGTCGTATTGGAAGTGCGTAAAATTCATACCTCCCACATAAGCCTTTACCATTCCGTTCTTTGGGTCCATGCTTACGAAACCTGCCCGCAAGAACGACTTATAATATCGGATACTGTCTAAGGGCGTCATCACCGTATCTATATCGCCATGATAAGTAAATACAGCCATGTCGGTGGGCGTTCTGAAAGCCTTGCGTATCTCTTCTTCCGAATAACCTGCCGACTTCATGTTCCGATAGCGTTCGCTTTGCGTAATCGACCGGTTTAGGATTGAACGAACCTGCTCTGCGGTAAGTTTGTTGGTGAAAGGAGCATTGGGCTTGTGCCTATTTTCCTTAGAGAAGGCAGGCTGCAAAAAGCGGGCAAGATGCTTGTACACGGCATCTTCGGCATATTGCTGCATGCGGCTGTCGATAGAAGTAAACACTTTCAACCCATCAGTATAGATGTTGTAGGGTTCGCCGTTCTTCTTCAAGTTTTTGTTACACCATCCGTAAAGGGGGTCGTTGGCCCATGCAATGGAGTCGTAAACGTACTGCGACTTGTTCCATTCGGGGTAATTGCTCTTGTCGGGACGCTTGGCCATGAGATACAAACGAAGGAACTCGCGGAAGTAAGTGGCCGTTCCGTCCTTGTGGTCGGTGCGGTGGAAGTTCAGCGCAAGCGGCTCTTCGGCGTATTGTCTGTACTCCGTGTCCGACAGATAGCCGGCCTTCACCATCTGTGCCAACACTACATTTCTGCGTTCCTTACTTCTTTCGGGATAGCGCACGGGATTAAAGAACGAAGGGTTCTTACACAATCCGATAAGCGTGGCCGACTCGGTAATGGTCAAGTCTTTGGGTTCCTTATTAAAATAGGTGTTGGCCGCAGTCTTTATTCCCACGGCATTGTGTAAGAAATCAAAGTAATTGAGATAAAAGGCGATAATCTCTTCTTTGGTGTAATGCCGTTCCAGTTTCACGGCAATAACCCATTCGATGGGCTTTTGCAGCACACGTTCTAGTGTTGAATGCGCCTTCTCCGAATAAAGTTGCTTGGCCAGCTGCTGCGTAATGGTACTTCCACCACCTGCACTGGCGTTTCCCATCAGTCCACGTTTCACAAAGGCGCGCCCAAGGGCGATGAAGTCTACGCCCGAATGGTCGTAAAAACGAACATCCTCTGTGGCCACCAAAGCATGAACAAGATGCGGCGAAAGGGTGTTATAGGGTATGCAAACGCGGTTTTCACGGTTTTCGTTCCATGTGCCTATCACCTTTCCATCAGCCGAATACACCTGTGTGGCAAATCGGTTGATGGGGTTTTGCAATTCGGATATGGGCGGCATGTAGCCTATCCAACCAAACCAAATGGCCACAAAAGCCAATACGGCAGATAGTATACCAAGCACTAACAAGCCCCATAAGATATGTATGAACCTCTTTCTCATCGATGTCTGATTTCTAAAATTACTGCAAAAATACAATTTTTCTCCCTATTATACATTCAAATAAGAAAAATTATACTTATCTTAGCATCCAAAATAGAGAACGTTCTAATGTCAATACAGATGAAACAACGTGATTTCGTGACGATTGCCGACCTCTCGAAGGAGAAAATACAGTACCTTATCGACCTGTCGCAAGAGTTTGAGAGACATCCTAACCGCGAGTTGCTCAAAGGAAAAGTCATCGCAAGCCTTTTCTTCGAGCCCTCTACACGCACCAGGCTGAGTTTTGAAACGGCAGCCAACAGGCTCGGTGCGCGCATCATCGGTTTCTCGGATGCCAAAGCCACCAGTGTGTCTAAGGGCGAAACGCTCAAAGATACCATCCTGATGGTGGCCAATTATGCCGACGTTATCGTGATGCGCCATTACATCGAAGGGGCTGCGCAGTATGCCAGCGAGGTGTCGCCAGTGCCTATCATCAACGCGGGCGACGGCGCACACATGCACCCCTCGCAGTGTATGCTCGACCTTTACTCCATATATAAGACACAAGGAACGCTCGAAAACCTCAACATCTACCTCGTGGGCGACCTGAAATACGGCCGAACGGTGCACTCGCTCATCATGGCCATGCGCCATTTCAACCCCACGTTCCATTTCATCGCGCCCAAAGAGTTGGCCATGCCCAACGAGTATAAGCTCTATTGCAAAAACCACGGCATCAAGTTTCAAGAGCATACGGCCTTTAACGATAAGGTGATTGCCGATGCCGACATTATATATATGACGCGTGTGCAAAAGGAAAGGTTCTCGGACCTCATGGAATACGAACGCGTAAAAGACGTGTATATATTGCGAAACGACATGTTGGCCAACGTGAAAGACAACATGCGCATTCTGCATCCGCTGCCAAGAGTGAACGAAATTGCCTACGATGTAGACGATAACCCTCACGCCTACTACATTCAGCAGGCCCAAAACGGGCTCTACGCACGCCAAGCACTGTTTTGCGACGTGTTGGGCATCACGCTAGAAGATGTGAGAAACGATAAAACCATCATCAAATGAGTGCAAATAAGAAAGAACGGCTAGTGGCCGCCATCAAAAACGGAACCGTTATCGACCACATTCCTGCCGACAAAACCTTTCAGGTTGTAACCTTGCTCGAACTGCAAACGCTTAACGAACCCATAACCATCGGCAACAACTATGCCTCGAAAAGGGTGGGAAAGAAAGGCATCATCAAGGTTACAGACAGGTATTTCACCGACGAAGAGATTTCGCGCCTCTCGGTGGTAGCACCTAATGTGGTGCTTAACATCATCAAAGACTACGAGGTTATCGAGAAAAAAAAGGTGGAAACGCCTGCCGAACTCAAAGGCATCGTGCGGTGCAACAATCCCAAATGTATCACCAACAACGAGCCCATACAAACGGTTTTCAACGTGGTAGACAAGGTTAGCCGCACCCTGAAATGCCATTACTGCGACATGGAGCAGGCCATAGACAAGGTGCAACTGGTTTAACCACGCATGCCATACGCCTGCACTCATGTGCCAACAACTACAGGCAGGTTCTAAAAATTACCTTTGCTGTATTTTTAGCTTTTAGCTGAGCAGGTTTTGCTTACTTCTTGAAGGAGCATAGTGCACTATGCGACTGAAAGAGAAAGCAAAAGATGCCAGATAAAAGCAAAAAGACAGTGAAGAGCAATACAAGGAGCAACAATTGAAACCTTGCGGGGATTTTTTAGAACATGCCTAATAATAAAACGACATTTATCATCGGCGTGGTGCATAGAAACCACGCCCTAATCAATAACTAACACAAACAATTTCAACTATGAAAAGAGACCTAGAAATTTTCAAACTCATTGAAGATGAGCATCAACGCCAACTCAAAGGCATCGAACTAATTGCCTCGGAGAACTTCGTTAGCGAACAGGTGATGCAAGCTATGGGGTCGTATCTAACCAACAAGTATGCCGAAGGCCTACCCGCAAAACGCTATTACGGCGGTTGCGAGGTGGTTGACAAGGTAGAAAACCTGGCCATCGAGCGAATTAAAAAGTTGTTCGGTGCCGAGTTTGCCAACGTGCAACCCCACTCTGGCGCACAAGCTAACGAGGCCGTGCTGCTTACTTGCCTCAACCCTGGCGACACTTTCATGGGCTTGAACCTTGCACACGGCGGACACCTTAGCCACGGTAGCCTCGTAAACACGTCGGGTATTTTGTACAACCCCGTGGGCTACAACCTCAACAAGGAAACTGGGCGCGTTGATTACGACGAAATGGAACGCCTTGCGCTGGAACATAAGCCAAAGCTTATCATCGGTGGCGGCTCGGCTTATAGCCGCGAATGGGACTACAAGCGCATGCGCGACATCGCCGACAAGGTGGGTGCCATCTTCATGGTTGACATGGCTCACCCCGCCGGTCTGATTGCTGCTGGCTTGTTGGAGAACCCACTGAAATACGCACACATCGTTACTTCTACCACGCACAAAACGCTTCGCGGACCGCGTGGAGGTATCATCCTTATGGGTAAAGACTTTGAAAATCCGTGGGGAAAGAAAACGCCGAAGGGCGAAGTAAAGATGATGAGCCAACTGCTCAACTCGGCTGTGTTCCCAGGAATTCAAGGTGGACCGCTAGAACACGTCATTGCAGCTAAGGCTGTTGCTTTTGAAGAGGCACTTCAACCAGAGTTTAAGGAGTGGGCATTGCAAGTTAAGAAGAATGCGAAAGTGTTGGCCGAAGAGCTTGTTAAGCGTGGTTTCACCATCGTTAGCGGTGGAACAGACAACCACTCAATGCTGGTAGACCTGCGCGACAAGTATCCCGAACTAACGGGTAAGGTTGCCGAAAACGCTCTTGTTGCCGCAGATATCACCGTTAATAAAAACATGGTTCCCTTCGATACACGCAGTGCTTTCCAAACAAGCGGCATCCGCTTGGGCACGGCTGCCATCACTACTCGCGGAGCCAAAGAAGACCTCATGGGCTTTATTGCCGAACTGATTGAGGAGGTTCTGAACAACCCAACCGACGAAACGACTATCGCTAACGTACGCAAACGCGTAAACGAAAAGATGAAAGACTATCCACTCTTCGCTTACTAAACACGTACGCAACAACTGTTTTACAAACGGGATGCACCTTTGGGCTGCATCCCGTTTATTGTAAATGGGCAAGTTAATGAGCGGACAGGGCTGTTTTCCGTAAGCAGCAAGCCCCGCAACCGCTCGCGCTGGCAGTCGAAAGCGTACATGCTTGCCATACCATTGCCCACACGCGCGTGTTCAGCACAACCGCTTTTGTCTAGTTTTCAGCGAGAAATTTAACATTATGAGTGCCCTTTCTGCTCACCAACCGCCAACCTTGCCGCAAATAATCGATTCTCGCGAAGGTTCGTTTTGATGCAAAAAGGGGGTTAGCATGCGAATGGGTAAAATGAATATTTATTTAAAGACACCGCCATTTGCACCCGTTTTGGGGCGATTTGCCGCTAAATGGAGTGCGTTTTGGTGCTAAACGCAAGGCATTTTGGTGCTAAACGCAGTGCAAAATGCCGCTAAACGCGAGACGAAAAGTATAGAAATTCCACCGCAATTGTATAA
>CAUPVH010000098.1:0-6096 GCA_963514635.1 uncultured Prevotella sp.
TTATTATTACCTAATTTAACTTTAATCTATTTGTTAGAAACTGATTGAAAGAAGGTCTTTAACAAACCAATTAGGGTTAAAGCAACTTTGTTCACCGCCTGTTCCATTGCATATCGCCCAGAAATCGCCGTCAAAACGGCATTTCGGGTTCTGTTCCAAGCGTTCTTTTCTTCTTCTTGATATACAGCACGGAGTAAACGATAGAGATGCCAATTCCTAACGCAACACATATAATCGAGGCCTCTGGCCCAAACGCTCCGCCCGACAATATGTCTGCCCCGCTTATCCTTGGGGTAATAAGTGGCAGGTAATCTAGCGGCGTACCCGATACGGCACAGCCGAAAACGCCCCCTTCAAGATAGTTCCATGCCCAGTGCATGCCGATGGGCACCCATATCGTTCGGTGGTAGGCGTAGGCCATTCCGAAAAGCCAGCCCGAGGCTAGGGCTATGGCCAACGCTGCCCACAGCGTGGCTCCGGGGTTTCCCAGATGTGCCAGTCCAAAGAGCAAGGACGATGTTGTAAGGCCAACGGCTATGTTCCACTTGTCGGTTATGAGCTTAAAAAGAATGCCGCGGAAAATAACTTCCTCCATCACGCCCACCAACAAGAAAAACGACAGCCAACTGAGTTGACTGGCTATATCGAATTCAATGGTCACAATGCGATAATATCCGCATAGGAATAAGCACACGATTATCGCCAAGAAGTATATGGCAGAAACTGCCCAACCAATGCCCATCATCCGCATCTTGCCCCTAAAAGACAAGCTTTCACTATCCTCCGCATACCAGCTTATATACTTCTTAAAGGCAAATAGCGTAACAACCGCCCCTATTGTGGATAAGGGTACGGCGGCATAGGCTGGAATGTTGCGCAACAACACATACCCAACCACTCCTGGAATAATGGTGAATGCCAAAACGCCTAAGACAAGATAGCTGCCCCACGCAAGGTTGTCGTCTTTTGATATGATAGTCATGTTTGATAAAACTGAGTTCAATTTGCTTGTTTTTGTTATGAACGCTAAAACATTAATCTTATTTCATTTTCAGATTTAGATTTGACTTTCATTGCTATTTTAATCCAAATTAGTGAATAAAAGGTGTAGTCGCTATGGCTGTAATTAATTCTCGCATCCAGTGCACGCAGTTCGTTTTGCACGTTATATATGTGCCGTTTACTGGCGTGTAGCCTTTGGGCAAGTTCGTCTGGTGCGCTTGTATTGCACATCTTGATAAGTCGGTGCAGGCTGTTTAGGCGGTGTATTTCTTTTCATAGTTCTATATTCGTTAGTTTGTTACGTGGGTTAGTGTATGCCAAAGGCACTGACAACATCACAATGTTGCAAGCAAACAAGCAACCAAGTTTATCGAACAATGAAACAGAACGGCATAGAAAAAGCCGAGATTTATCCGTAAATAGGATAAGGAAATGCCACCCGCCAATTGTCGAAAACAAGAAACAACCCCGAACAGCAGCACGTGAACAGTAATAACGTAGTTGGTTAGGTGGGCTAAAGAGAATGCCATACACCCAAGCAACACAAGGGTGGGGTAGGTGCGGGCGTTGCATTTAATCTTTTCTAGCGTGTCGTCGTTAACCAAAGAATAAAACATCATGCCAGCAAACACAGACACTACCCCGCAACTTATTGCTCCTACCACATGGTTTTGTACGTAATCTACCCTTACAAAGCCAAGGACGTAATACAAACCGAATGCCACACTCACGGCAACATGTGTCTTTTTCATAGAAAGCCACAGCCTGTGTGTCGTTTCCTCCATCATCGGACCAATGATTGTCACCCAAACCCATGCTTTCAGCGAGAAAGATTTTACTCCGTTTATCGTTAATGATTCGGCTGTGGTTCGAACAAGGTTTGTCATGCAGGATGGTAAAAGAAAATAGCACACAGCAATAAACAGTTCGGCGCATACGGAAAGAACAAGGAACAGAACAATGGTTTTTGTGATGATATACGTTTTAGAGCGATTGTTCTTGTCGTACGTGCTGAATAATCTCTTTATACCGATTAGATGTTTCATAAACTAAAATGGATGGATGCTTTTACATTCACTTTTATGTTTTTTGTTTTGAAGTTGTCTGTCGGGTGGCAGCGTTGTTCCTTGGCTTTTCAAAAGTACTCAATATCATCTACACGAACAAATAAATTATCTACAAAAACATTTTCGTGCAATTATTTTGCACGAAAGGTGTGCAATATCACCGCGAACAGGTTTTACAACGAAAAAGAGAGTTTTAAAAGCAACTCGCTTGGGCGCAAGCGTGTTTGCAGATATATCTGTTGTGCGTTGGCATTGTAGGTTTGTTCCAAGCTTGTTGTTCCCCATACATTGTTGTATATGAGTGTTGCCTCCCATCGTTTTTGGCGATAAGACACAGACAGGTCGGTGAAAAAGCTGTTGCTTATGCTCTTGTCTTGGCTCTGAAACAACTCGTTTGACTGTTCCATCTGCCATTTCCCAGGTAAGAAATAGAGCCTAAGCCGATGGTGAAGAAAGGTTTGCCGGTTGTTGAATAGGGCGTGGTTTTTGCCTTTTCGCGCACTCGTGTTATACGAACTCTTATGTTCAATAGAGAAAACCTCCCACGGATGGTAAGCAATGGCGATACCCGCAGACAGGTCGCGCCTTGTAAAGTCTACCACCTCTTTGGCAATTAGCAATTGGTATTTGGTGTCGGAGGCCGAGGCGTTAAGTTCGATAGACGCTTTACCCCAGCCAATAGACTTGCCGATGCCGCCGCTGATGCTGGTGCTGGTGTTGTGGTTTGTGTGTTGGGAGGCTCTGCTTTTGTAAAATCCGTCTTCGAAAACGCTTTTGTAAAGCGGCAGATTGCTTGTGCGACTGTACGAAAGGCCGAGGTTGCCAAACAAGCCCCATATGACATCGTTGTACTTCCACGTGTTACTTAGCATGTTGGTTGTGGTGTTGTTGAGCTGCGCCTTTCCCTGTATAAGCGAATAATAGTTGGTAAATACAGGAGTCTCGATATATGAAGAGAAGGCGTTGGGCGACAGCGCATGACTGAAAAGCATGTCCGCGCTCCACCTACTTGTTAGCCGATAGTTGGCAAACACAAAGGGTTCGAGATGGAATGTGGGCTCGCTTTCGTCCCCGTATTTTCGATATAGCAGTTCGCCACTTAGCCCTGCGTTAAGTCTTAAGCTAGGGCTGATGTAGCTAAGTGAGGGCATTACGTAAACTTGCGCTTGCGTATATGTGGCGTTAAGGCTGGTGTAGAAGTTGTCTAGCCTCATCTTTTGGTGCTTATAGGCCGTCCCTATGTTGTAGGTTATGTACATTCCAAGCAGCTTATGCCTAAATCCTGTGGTTGCATCCCATTCTATTTTTTGCTGCGATATGCGCTCCGTACTGCCGTTGACGAGCAGCAACGAAGAGGGCAGCTCGTTGTAAAGGAAACGCGACTTGATGGAGAATGTGTTGTTGTTGGCCAGGGTTTTAATCCATTCGAAGTTATCTGAAAGCACTTTCTTGTCCTTGTTTACCCTTTGAAGTATGGGGGCATGGTTCAGAACGGCCTCTCCCCTCGAACGGTTAAAGCCGATATAGCCCTTGGCAACGTTGGCGAAATAATGATTGTCTTTGTTTACTTTATAGGTTAGTTCGGCAGTCCATTCGTTGTTTTTTTCGTTCAACGCCTCGTCTTCTGTAACGCTAACCCCCGTTGTTCCTGCGTCGAGATAGGTCTTGCGCGTGTGTCCTGTCACGTTGGTCTTGTCTATTAAACCATTAAACTGAAACCGTAGGTCGTTGTCTTTGGCGGTTTTAAACAGCCAGTTGGTAGCGAAAACGTGCGTATCGTTAAAGTTATAGCGTTGGTCTGAGATTGAAGGCGTGCTTATTGTTACGCTCTCAATCAGCGGATTATCCGCATTAAGCGATGCTTTTGCAGCAGTGTAGTCGATGGTTTCGTGGCCAATGTCTTTGCCCGTGTTGTTGGTTTTGTACATCGAGATACTCTGTTTGCTTTTCGAAAACAGCATTTCCAGCAGTTGGGCATCGCGTAACAGCTGTGCCTTGCCTTGTAAAGACGAACCCAAACCAGCTTCAACAACACTTTGCCACACGTTCTTGGCATCATCTTTCAGCACGATATTGAGTGCGGCCTGGTCGGAAAACTTCACTTTCTTCAATGCTTTTACGGGCTGGTGGTCTTCCAGCACTTGCACATTCTTCACTTGGTTGGCCTTGATGTTCTCGCTGGCCAATGCGTATTTGCCGCCAAGCAGGTCGGCACCTTCGATGTAGAACTTGTTGATGGCCTTGCCTTGATACTTAATTTGCCCAGACGGCGAGACCGACAAACCAGGCATTTTGGCGATAACGTCGGCAATGCTGCGGTCTTGTTTCTGCATAAATGCAGCCACGCTGTAAGTAAGCGTATCGCCACTTCGCCTTATTTTTTCGGCTTTCACCTTCACCTCTTTCAGCATAAAGGCATCATTCTCCAACACAACATCCTGTCCTTGCTTAAAGTTGTTCAGCGCAATACACCTTTTTGCACAGCCTATCATGCTAAACACCACGCGTTCAGGCGTCTCGTTTTGTGGCAATTCGATGGAGAATGTGCCGTCTTCGTTGGTGTTGCAAAAGGCAACGGGCCTGTCGTCACTGGTTCTCAGTGTTACCGACACGCCTTCTAGGGTGATGCCCTTGTTGTTAACCACCCGTCCGCCTATTGTCTGTGCCGTGGCGTTAACACAAAAGGCCATTAAAAATATAAGTGCAAATATCTTTCGCAAGTGCATCATGAGGCTTTTATTTGTCGAACTCTTCTTTCAGGCATGCAGTAAAAGACATGTCGAGTTTCGTTGGTTTTCCACTAGCATCGAAATGTTGCGGCTTTGCACCCGTCAGTCGATAGAAGTATTCGTCCATATCTTTGCTCAACAACGAAAGCATGTTGGCCATTTCTTTCGCACTGCATTTCCTGCATTTTTTCTTTTTTAGTGCGATGGGATGTTTTACTTCGTTCGTCATTCCTACACCTTCATAGCAGAATTGATTGAGGCTATCGGCGGCGAACAAAATCAGTCCAGGCAGTCCGCAAAGTTTCCATGGCCCTTCGCTAATGGGAATGTCGGGCGTATAAAATGTGCGCCATGTTCGTCCGCGATAAGTGGTAGTGGCCTCGAAACATTTATAACCCAGTATGATGGTGTCTTTGTTGGTGAGTTTCCAGCTGAATTTGGGCATGTTTTCTTCATACAAAAGCGTTTCAACAACCTGTTCGGTCACCGTTATTTTGCCTTTGTCGGGGAAGTTTTTAAGTACGCAGGTGCTTTCCCCAAAACCTGTTAACCCTTCCTTTTTCTTTTCTGCGCGTATGTCATAGGCATTGCACCCACGCTGTTGCATGCTGTCCGTTATCTCTTGTGCACGTTCAAAATCACGATTGTAAAATCGCGAGTTGCAGCCAATGATATCTAGTATGCAAAGAACTTGCGACTTATTTTTTATTTCTTGATGATGTTGATAGCTCAACCGATAGGTGATAGATACGCCCTTTTCGGTCTGTGCAAAGACCGCTGTTGCACAGATAATGCTCGTAAGAGCCATGATAAATACCTTAGTTTTCATACTTGTTGGGTTTTAATGGTTGCCCAATATTACTTGGGCAACCTGTTATTTAGCATTCTCTATGCGTACGCAAAGAGTCGAGTTCTTGAAGTTTTCTTCTCATACTTTTTCTTTGGAGCTAACGATTGCTCTACTTATGCTATACAGGTTTAGTTATATGATTGTGTCTACATCACATTGTTCATGGCGACATCCTAGTTGAAATTGTTCACTTACAATTGCAATTTTACGAATTTTATTTTACATAACCAAGCGAACAGACTGTAAATTGACATTGAATAATGTTTAAGGGAAGGGGCGTAAGCACTTGTTTCATCGTCATGGTGTCTGCCACTCGCTTACCGAAAGAGTCAAGACAGATAGACATTCTGAATGATGGCTTGTGTTTTTGTTGGTGGAAAAGGTGTGTGGTGTTGCTGTAATGCGAGATTTCTCTCTCGCATACGCGCGCGCGTATTATATAATAGGT
>CAUPVH010000099.1:0-6094 GCA_963514635.1 uncultured Prevotella sp.
ATATGTTGTTGAGTCTACTGGCTTGTTCCTTTCAAAGGAAAAGTCGCAAGGACACATCGACGCTGGCGCTAAGTATGTTGTTATGTCGGCTCCTTCTAAGGACGATACGCCCATGTTCGTTTGTGGCGTAAACGAAAAGAGCTACGTAAAGGGTACGCAATTCGTTTCTAACGCCTCTTGCACCACCAACTGCTTGGCTCCTATCGCTAAGGTGTTGAACGACAAATGGGGCATCACCGATGGTTTGATGACGACGGTTCACTCTACCACCGCTACACAAAAGACTGTTGATGGTCCTTCTTTGAAAGACTGGCGTGGTGGCCGTGCCGCTTCTGGCAACATCATTCCTTCTTCTACCGGTGCTGCTAAGGCCGTAGGTAAGGTTATCCCCGAATTGAACGGCAAGCTCACGGGTATGTCTATGCGTGTTCCTACGCTCGACGTTTCTGTTGTTGACCTTACCGTTAACTTGGCTAAGCCTGCTAAGTACGAGGAGATTTGCGCTGCTATGAAGGAAGCTTCTGAGGGCGAACTCAAAGGTGTTCTGGGTTACACCGAGGACGCTGTGGTTTCTTCTGACTTCTTGGGCGATGCTCGCACCTCTATCTTCGACGCCAAAGCAGGTATCGCTCTTACCGACACCTTCGTGAAGGTAGTTTCTTGGTACGACAACGAAATTGGCTACTCGCACAAGGTTGTTGAGCTGATTAAGCACATGGCAAAGGTTAACGGCTAATTATTTTTAGCGTTAAACAGCACAAAAACGAGCCGTCCTATAAGTTAGGACGGCTTTTTTTATTACCTTTGCCTTTGTGAAGATGATAACGATATTGGGTCCAACGGCCTGTGGAAAAACCACCTTGGCTGTTAATCTTGCCGCCAAAACAGGGGGCGAGATTATCAGCGCGGATAGTAGGCAGGTGTATCGAGGCATGGATATTGGTACTGGTAAAGACCTGTCTGAATATAATGTAGACGGCAAACAAATTCCTTACCACCTTATAGATATAGAGGATGCGGGGCAGAAGTATAACCTGTTTAGGTTTCAAGAAGACTTCAACGCCGCATACGAAGACATTGCCAATAGGGGGGTGCTGCCCATATTGTGCGGTGGAACGGGTCTATACATGGAGGCGGTGCTGAAAGGTTATGCCTTGTCGCCTGTACCACAAGACGACAACTTGCGCAAGAAACTATCCACACGAACATTAACCGAGTTGAAAGAGCTGTTGAAGTGGTTGAAGGCTAGAAACGGTTCGGCAATGCATAACGAAACGGACGTAGATACGGTAAGCCGCGCCATAAGGGCGATAGAGATTGAATTTCACAACCTGCGCCATCCCGTTGATGCGAGAAGGCTACCTGCCGTGAGTTCGCTCATCGTAGGATTAGACGTCGACAGGGATGTACGGAGAGAACGAATAACTGCTCGGCTGAAAGCCAGACTAAACGAAGGTATGGTTGAAGAGGTGCGCGGACTGCTTGCAAAAGATGACATTACGAAAGAAGACCTGATGTATTATGGACTGGAATATAAGTATGTTACGGCCTATGTGGTTGGAGAAATGTCGTACGATGATATGTTCAAGCAGTTGGAAATAGCCATTCACCAGTTTGCTAAACGGCAGATGACGTGGTTTAGAGGTATGGAACGGCGCGGGTTTAACATCCATTGGTTAAATGCTAGCATGCCTATGGCCGACAAGCTGGCGCAAATTGAGAGGTGGATGGAACAAGAAGACGAAACAATTTAAGGATGAGAGGATAAAAGCATGGCAGCAAACAAGAAGTGGGCTATATTGTACTGTCCCAAGAAAGGGATGTACAGCAGAGGAGTGCGTTGGAGTAGGGTGGAACGAAGCCTTATGGACAACGGCATCGACTTTGACTATGTGCAGAGCGAAAACGCCAATAGCGTTGAGCGACTGATAACCATGTTCATCGAGAATGGCTATCAAACCATTGTTGTTGTTGGGGGCGACTCGGCTCTTAACGATGCTGTTAATTGCCTGATGCGCGCTGACAAAGAAACGAGAGACGGCATAGCGTTGGGCGTTATACCCAATGGGCTGATGAACGACTTTGCTCATTTCTGGGGAATGAAAGACGGTGACGTGGACTCTATCGTGAAATGGCTGAAGAAAAGACGTGTAAGGAAGATTGACTTAGGGCTTATCCGCTATATTAATAAGGAGGGTAAGAACTGCCGCTGTTACTTTTTGAATTGCGTAAACGTGGGACTGATTGCCACCATCATGAACTTGCGCATGCAAACACGACGTCTTTTTGGGTCGCGCACCTTATCTTTTCTTTTCTCTTTCGCGCTTTTGGCCTTCCAAAGGCTAGAATATAAGATGCGCTTGAAAATTAACGAAGAAGTGCTGAACCGCAAGATAATGACCATCTGCGTAGGAAACGCTTTGGGGTACGGCCAAACGCCCAATGCAGTTCCATACAACGGGTTATTGGATGTGTCGGTAGTGTATCATCCAAAGATGATGAAATTGTTTGAAGGTATTTACTTGTTTTTGCGTGGTAAATTCTTAAATCATCGTAGTGTGCACCCTTATCGCACACGCATGGTAGAATTCATGGATGCCAATCACGCCTTGGTTGGCATTGATGGAAGGCCGATGAACACGCCCGTTGGCGAGTTTAAGATTTTGGTAGAGCAAGAAGTGATAAACTTTTTGATACCCGATTAACCCAGTTTGCTAACTTTGCGCAACTCTTCGTCTTGCATGATGCGTATCTTGCGGCCATCTATTGCAACCATGTTTTCGGCTGCAAACGAGGAAAGCGTGCGAATGGCGTTGCTCGTTGTCATGTTAGACATGCTCGCTATATCTTCTCTGCTAAGGTATATGCTTAGCGTGTAGCCATCTTCTTCCACACCATAGCTGTCTTTTAAAAACAATAACGTTTCGGCTAGTCGGCCGCGTATGTGTTTCTGTGTAAGGTTTACAGTTCGCTCGTCAGACGAACCCAGCAATCTTGCGAGATGCCGAATGAAAAACGACGAGACGGCAGTGTTCTCGTGAATGAGTTTCACCATCAACTGAATAGGTAAGAAAGCAACTATACATGCATCGATGGCCATTGCTGAGGTTTTATACCCTTCTCCTGCAAAAAAAGCCCGATAACCAAAAAATTCCACCGCCTTAATAGCGCGGATAATCTGACTTCTACCATTAACACCATCCTTATATATCTTAACCTTACCCGATATAAGGCACATCACTTCGTGTGGAGATTCCCCTCCTCTATAAATGATGTCGTTCTTTTTAAATGTAACAACCCGCACATTGTCGGCCAACAAGTCTTGTTGAGCTTTCGAAAGGGGGCTCCAGTGCTCGGAAATGATACCCATCACTTCCTCCCTTGATACTAGTATTTTAGTTGTCATAATTTTCCTGGCTTTACTCAGTCTTGTAGTGATTAACAGAATTGCATACAAAATTACACATTTTTCTTCTATGGAGCAGGTTTGTTGTTCTCTTTTTTATCTGAATGAAGTGGAAAAAACGTTATTTTTTCAATTTCACGAGGTTTTATTTGTGTTAAAGCCGATATTTTTGTACTTTTGGCGGAAGAAGAGTTGACATTCTAACCAATCTTCTGAACTTGATGACTAACAATTAAACCTTAAAGTATAGCTATATGGGTTATATACGATTTGAAAAATCCCTCATGACCAATCTTGAGGAAACATTACCTAAAGAGTTGCTGCGGACTAATCGGTCGGGAGCGTACGCTTGTTCGTCTATACTGGATTGCAATACGAGGAAGTATCACGGACTCCTCGTTCTGCCTATTCCTGAAATCGACGATGAAAATCATGTACTGCTCTCTGCACTTGATGTCTCTGTCGTTCAGCACGGCGCAGTGTTCAATCTTGGGGTGCACAAGTACCGCGGAAACACTTATAGTCCTAACGGACACAAATACATCCGCGAGTTCAACTGCGACAAGGTGCCCACAACTTTGTATCGGGTGGGGGGTGTACTATTGAAAAAAGAAGTGGTTTTCCAGCACTTTGAGGACAGAATACTTATTCGATATACCTTAGAAGATGCGCATTCGGCTACCACGCTACGTTTTAAACCCTTCCTTACATTTAGGAGCGTGCGACATTATACGCACGAAAACACCGTGGCATCACGCGAATTTCATGAGGTGGAAAATGGAATAAAAACTTGTATGTATGCAGGTTATCCTGATTTGTTCATGCAATTCAGCAAGAAGAACACATTTGTGTTCGAACCAAATTGGTATCGTGGCTTGGAATATCCCAAGGAACAAGAGCGCGGTTACGATGCCAACGAAGACCTCTATGTGCCTGGTTACTTTGAGATGAACATCAAAAAGGGCGAAAGCATTGTGTTCTCTGCCTCCATCAAAGAGTTTACAACTAAAGAACTCTGCCAGTTGTTTGAAGATGAAGTGAATGAGAGAAGTCCTCGCGACAACTTCTTCCACTGTTTAGTAAACGCTGCTCATCAGTTCCATATCAGTGAGGGAAACGGCGATGAGTACATCCTAGCGGGTTATCCTTGGTTCAAGTGCAGGGCACGCGACACCTTCGTTGCTTTGCCTGGGTTAACGCTAGCCATCGAAGAAGAAAGCTATTTCGAAGCTGTTATGCGCACAGCTGAAAGAGGATTGCGCGAGTTTATGGACGATAAGCCTTTAACCGTTAACATCGCAGAGATTGAACAACCCGACGTTTTGTTGTGGGCTGTATGGGCCATACAGCAATATGGACGAGAAACTGGTAAGGAACGTTGCATAGAAAAGTATGGACAGCTGGTTAAAGACATCATTATATATATAAGGAGTAACAAGCACCCGAACCTGATTCTCGACGATAACGGACTTATTAGGACCAACGGGAAAGACAAAGCCGTAACGTGGATGAACTCTACCATCAACGGGAAGCCTGCGGTTCCTCGCTCTGGTTACATCGTAGAGTTTAATGCCCTGTGGTATAATGCGCTGAAATTCGCTGCAACAATCGCCACCGACATGGGCGAACCCCACGAAACAGAGAACTTGGAAGAGATGGCGGCATTGTGTAAAAAGTCTTTCGTAGACACGTTCTTGAACGAATACGGCTACCTTTACGACTTTGTTGACGGCAATATGGTAGACTGGAGCGTGCGCCCGAACATGATTTTTGCCGTTGCACTAGACTATTCGCCATTAGAGTTGAACCAAAAGAAGAGTGTTCTCGATGTCTGCACGCGCGAATTACTCACCCCCAAGGGACTAAGAACCCTGTCGCCCAAGAGCGGAGGATACAATCCCATGTACGTTGGGCCGCAGATACAACGCGATTATGCCTATCATCAAGGAACCGCATGGCCTTGGTTGGGCGGATTTTACATGGAAGCGTGCCTCAAACTCTATAAGCGCACACGCCTGAGTTTTATCGAAAGACAGATGGTTGGTTACGAAGACGAGATGTTCTACCATTGTCTCGGAACCATTCCCGAACTATTCGATGGCAACCCACCTTTCCATGGGCGAGGTGCAATATCGTTCGCCATGAACGTAGGCGAAATATTGAGAACTTTAGAACTACTTGAAAAATACTCATATTAATAATTACGGAGGAACTGAATAATGAAAGTACTAATGTTTGGTTGGGAGTATCCTCCTCACATCTTAGGCGGTCTTGGCACGGCAAGCTTTGGCATCACCGAAGGATTGCATGCCCAAGGCGATATGGATATAACTTTCTGTCTGCCCAAACCTTGGGGCGACGAAGACAGGAACGCCGCCAACATCGTGGCCATGAACTGCGTTCCCGTGGCATGGCGCGACGTAAGCTACGACTATCTTAAAGAAAGATTAGGCAATGTAATGTCTCCCGAATACTATTATGAATTGAGAGACCACATATATGCCGACTTCAATTACATGAACTTGAACGACTTGGGCTGCGTAGAGTTTTCTGGACGCTACCCCGAAAACCTGCACGAAGAGATTAACAACTACTCAATCGTTGCAGGCGTTGTGGCTAGGCAGCAGTCGTTCGACATCATTCACGCCCACGACTGGCTCACTTATCCTGCGGGACTTCATGCCAAGC
>CAUPVH010000100.1:0-6080 GCA_963514635.1 uncultured Prevotella sp.
CGCATTGACTTATATCTATGGTATAGGTCGAAGTAGTTCAGCAAAGATATTGGACAAGGCTGGTGTGAACCGTGACCTGAAAGTCAGCGAATGGACTGACGACCAGGCAGCCAAAATCCGTGAAATTATCGGCGCTGAATTCAAAGTTGAAGGTGATCTCCGTTCGGAGATTCAATTGAACATCAAGCGTCTCATGGACATTGGTTGTTATCGTGGAGTACGTCATCGTAACGGTCTTCCCGTTCGCGGCCAGAGCACCAAGAACAATGCTCGCACCCGTAAGGGAAGGAAAAAGACTGTTGCTAACAAGAAGAAGGCTACGAAGTAATATTTAGTTGGAAGTTGAAAGGCGGGGCTTGCCCCGATGCTTAAAACTCGAAACTTGAAACTTTTAAACTAAAAAGAAATTATGGCAAAGAAAATAGCAGCAAAGAAGAGAAACGTCAGGGTAGACGCTCTTGGACAACTTCATGTTCATAGCTCATTCAATAACATCATTGTGTCTTTGGCTAACAGCGAAGGTCAGGTAATATCTTGGTCGTCGGCTGGTAAGATGGGATTCCGTGGTTCTAAGAAGAACACTCCCTATGCAGCCCAAATGGCAGCCGAAGATTGCGCCAAGGTGGCATTCGACCTCGGTCTCCGTAAGGTGAAAGCCTACGTTAAGGGTCCAGGCAACGGCCGCGAAAGCGCCATCCGCGCCGTGCACGGTGCAGGTATCGAGGTAACCGAGATTATCGACGTTACGCCGCTGCCCCACAATGGATGTCGTCCTCCCAAGCGTCGCCGCGTATAACACGCACCTTTCCCAACGCTTGCACCCTGTGGCAGGCAACAAAGATACACAAACAAAAAAGTTATAAAATAGAAAATGGCTAGATACATAGGTCCGAAATCTAAAATTGCTCGTCGTTTTGGTGAACCCATCTTCGGCGCAGACAAAGTTTTGTCCAAGAGAAACTTCCCTCCTGGACAGCATGGCAACAATCGTCGTAAGAAAACTTCCGAGTACGGTGCCATGTTGGCAGAGAAGCAAAAGGCTAAATACACTTACGGCGTGTTGGAACGTCAGTTCCGCAACATGTTCGAGAAGGCAGCTAAGGCTAGCGGCATCACCGGCGAGGTGCTGTTGCAAAACCTCGAAAGCCGTCTCGATAACGTAGTGTTCCGTCTTGGTCTGGCTCCTACCCGTGCAGCCGCACGCCAGCTCGTTGGCCACAAGCACATCGTGGTAGACGGCAAGGTAGTAAACATTCCTTCTTATTCAGTGAAAGCCGGCCAAGTTGTCGGCGTGCGCGAGAAAGCTAAGTCGCTCGAAGTTATCGAGGCTGCCTTGGCTGGTTTCAACCACAGCAAGTACCCCTGGATTGAGTGGGACGACGCTTCAAAGAGCGGTAAGTTCCTGCACAAGCCCGAGCGTGCCGACATTCCTGAGAACATTAAGGAACAGTTAATCGTTGAGTTGTACTCTAAATAAATCATTGAATTAATGGCGATATTAGCATTTCAAAAACCTGATAAAGTTGTAATGTTGGAGGCCAACGACAAATTCGGTCGTTTCGAATTTCGTCCACTTGAGCCTGGGTTCGGCGTTACCATCGGTAACTCCCTCCGCCGCATTCTCCTTTCATCGCTTGAAGGTTTCTCCATCAATACCGTGCGCATCGCCGGTGTTGAGCACGAGTTCTCTTCTGTGCCTGGTGTAAAGGAAGATGTGACCAACATTATCTTGAATTTGAAACAAGTAAGATTCAAGCAAGTAGTAGAAGAATTCGAGAACGAGAAAGTTAGTATCACGGTTGAGAACACCACTGAGTTCAAAGCTGGTGACATTGGCAAGTATCTGACTGGATTTGAAGTGTTAAACCCCGATTTGGTGATTTGTCATTTAGATGCCAAAGCTTCATTGCAGATTGATCTCACCATTAACAAAGGACGTGGCTATGTGCCTGCCGACGAAAATCGTGAGTTCTGCACCGATGTGAATGTAATTCCTATCGATTCCATTTACACCCCCATCCGTAACGTGCGCTATTCGGTTGAACCTTATCGTGTTGAACAAAAAACCGACTACGATAAGCTCGTTATCGACGTAACGACGGACGGCTCCATCAGTCCCAAAGACGCGCTGAAAGAGGCCGCTAAAATCCTCATCTATCACTTTATGCTCTTCTCCGACGAGAAAATCGCCGTCGAGAACCAAGACGTTGACACCAACGAAGAGTTTGACGAGGAAGTGCTGCACATGCGTCAGCTGCTTAAAACCAAGCTTGTGGACATGAACCTCAGCGTTCGCGCCCTCAACTGTCTCAAAGCAGCCGATGTGGAAACACTGGGCGACCTTGTGCAATACAACAAGACCGACCTCTTGAAGTTCCGCAACTTTGGTAAGAAATCGCTCACAGAGCTTGATGATTTGCTCTTGGGTCTGAATCTGTCTTTTGGAACCGACATGTCAAAGTATAAACTGGACAGGGACTAAACCTCAGCGCGAGTGGGTGCGGGCCAACAGCCTTCACCCACGCAGCTGTTACCCCTCCGCTATTTAAGAAAAATAAAAATGAGACATAATAAGAAATTCAACCACCTGGGTCGTACTGCACCTCACCGCAATGCCATGCTTGCTAACATGGCCATTTCGCTGATTATGCACAAAAGAATCACTACGACCCTCGCCAAGGCAAAAGCCTTGAAGAAATATGTAGAACCGCTTATCACACGTTCAAAGGAAGATACCACCAACTCGCGTCGTGTGGTTTTCCGCTACTTGCAAAACAAGTATGCCGTTACCGAACTGTTCAAAGTGGTTGCTGCTAAGGTGGGAGACCGTCCCGGTGGCTATACCCGTGTCATCCGACTGGGTTTCCGTAAGGGCGATGCCGCTGAAATAGCGTTCATCGAACTAGTTGACTTCGACGAGAACATGGCCAAGACGCCTAAGGCAGAGGCTAAGAAAACACGTCGTAGCCGCAAGAGCACCAAGGCCGAAGGCGAAACCGCTGCCGCCGAAGTTGCTCAACCCGTTGCCGAAGAAGCTCCTAAGGCTGAAGAGGCTCCCAAGGCAGAAGCTGCCGAAGAAGCAAAGGCTGAATAAACAACAGTTATCGACTTATAAATTAAACGTCTCTATCCATGAGGGTAGGGGCGTTTTTTTGTTGCTGCACTTCTGCTGTGCAACTCAGCGGATGAAACAACCTTATAATAGGTGATAGGCTCACTTGGATATTTAAGGATATTTTTCTTTCGCTAGATTTTTATTTTATTTTTTTGTTTAATTCAGTTTAAGTTCATATCTTTGTGTTCATATAGATATTGAACTAATGAGTTAGCTAGAGAACCTAGCGGACTTATCAATATTAATTTTGAAGAGCAGGCATATGCTAGCATGGCCGCCCTATGAATTGGTTATAGATGTCTGTGAGCTTAACGCTTAGAACAAATGTCCTAAATTCCAAAACGTCATGATGACGCCTTTAAAGATACTTTACATCTTTCTGTCAGGTTATATGGATTAATCAAATTGTATTATCTATGGTAATAACGCAAACTACAATATTTTTCTTCGATATGGATGGGACGCTTGTTAATACTGATATTGCCAACTTCCTTTCATACAAGTCTGCCCTCGCTATTGTGACAGGGGAAAATACAACTTTGATGTCAAGTGATCCTTTTGAACGTTTAAACCGAAGTCGACTGAAGTCTATAATACCAGGACTTACGGCGACTGATTATGAGCAAATAATTCGTGAAAAAGAAATATGTTATAAAAGGTATCTTCACAAAACAACCATAATCAAGAAGAATGTGGAAATCCTTCTTAGGTATTCCCCTACACATCAAGTGGTGTTGGTTTCAAATTGTCGAAAGAAAAGAGCGTTAGAAACATTGGCTTATCATGGCCTACTTGATAAATTCACGAATGTATTTTATCGAGATACAGCAAACAATAAACAAAGGACAAACAAATATCAGAATGCTATTAATCAGTTAAATCTTTCTCCTGATAATATTGTTGTGTTTGAAAATGACAGACAAGAAATTGCTGATGCAATGGATGCTGGAATTAGAATAATTAACCCTCAAATCTTATTATAATGAATACTTTTAGAATTTTAGGTGGGCCATCTTTATTCATAAATCCCAAAAACAATCAACGTGAACTAGGGATTTTTCTCATGAAACAAGTTCAAGCATACTGCCATGCAGATTACCATGGAGGTAACAAAGTACTGAGGGAAACAAGTGGAACGGTTGAGAATATCATTACTACTTTAAAAAACCAGTTTAAAGATAAGAGCTCAGAAGACTTACTTCAAGCCTATAACGGGATGATATATATTCTGAATACAGATCTGCCACAAATTCTTCAGATAACAGGAAAGAGTGAACTGCTTGTTTGTGCCATTCCAAGGTCAAAGACTGATAGGGCATATATAAGCAAACAGTTATACTTCAAGATGGCTGTAAAAGGCTGTCTTACTAACTTGAAAGATTTTGTAGATGGTACAGACTATATCGTTAGGCATACAGATACACGCACAACGCATATGGATAAATCTGGTTATGGTGGCAATGGGAATTTGCCATATCCTGGAATAACAAAGGACACTTGTACTATTTCTGACAAAATTATTGGTAAAGACATACTTCTCATAGATGATTTGTATACAGAGAGTATAAATATAGACGAGGATGCTATACAGGCTTTGCTTGATTGTGGTGCAAAATCTGTCACATTCTATTCTTTAGGTAAAACAATAAGAAAGAGTTATTAAATTTTAAGAGATGATATATACAGATAATGCACTAAATATATTGACGGCCAAGTCGTATAAAGGAATTGGTAACGCATGGATTGTAAAGTGGTTGGGTAACAATGAAAGTGTAGAAACCATAGTTGCTTTATTAAATAAAAAGATTAAAGGGCAGCCGACCACGGTTGAATATTTCGAACAATTAAAAAAGAAATATGAAACAGCGATACTAGAAAAAATGAACGGCTATTGCGATGGCTTTGTCGCATTGGGTGATGATAATTTTCCACGGCATAGGGGGAATGTTAAGGATAGTGAGAGGCCTGTATTTCTCTATTACAAGGGAAATGTAGAGTTGTTAAATGCTGCCAATAAGAATATATCCGTTATCGGGCTGCTGAATCCAACGGATGAGATTGAAATGCGAGAGCGAAAGCTTGTTGCACAATTTGTAAAGCATGGTGCAACTATTGTTAGCGGATTAGCATTGGGGTGTGATAGTATCTCACATCGTGAAGCATTAAACTCTAATGGTAAAACAGTTGCTATTCTTCCAAGCCCTTTAACAAGTATTTTGCCAGCAAGTAATAAGAGATTAGCATTTCAGATCGTTGATGAAGGTGGGCTGCTTGTAACGGAGTATGGGAATGAGTTTAAAACTAAGATGGAATTGAGTACGCGTTATAAAGAACGTGATAGATTACAGGCTTTATTCTGTGATACAATTGTTTTAGCAGCAAGTTACTCGCAAAGTTCAGAGAAACGTTGGAGTCACCTTTTAGGACAGAAACTGGATAGCGGTGCGCGTTTAGCTATGGGATATGCAAAAGATTATAATATTCCACGTGCTGTGATGTATGACAAATGTGTTGATGAGAATAATCCAATGTTTGACCTTTGTCGAGAGATTATGGATGACTCAAAAGACGTAACAATTATCACACAAGACAATTACTTTAAAAAGGTGGAGGAACTATTATCTAAGGATATGTTTTTAGAAAACACAGTTAAAGTTCAAAGAGGATTGTTTGATTAACTTTTGTAGTATTGGGGCGCTTGGCATTCTTGTCTTTTGTAAGGGAGAAATTCTTTGTTGTGTATTACAAAATCAAGATTGGTACTTCTCTTGTATGTGAGACGTTGTCCGCTTTTCGGCAAGAATTTTAACATTGTGAGTGCCATTGTAACCCACCAATTGCCCACTCAACTGCAAATAGTCACTTCTCGCGCGGGTTGGTTTTCGTGGGGAAAGTGCCTTTGCTAATAAATTCTGGCCGATGGATTGAGTAGGTTGTTAAAGTGAAACTTGTAAGTGATAGTGCG
>CAUPVH010000101.1:0-6051 GCA_963514635.1 uncultured Prevotella sp.
CCTTTTTGCATCAAAACAAACCTCCGCGAGAATCGATTTTTTGCGGCAAGGTGAGTGATTGGTGAGCAGAAGGGGTACTTATAATGTTAAATTTCTTACTAAAAACTAGACAAAAGGCGATTGTTCCGTAAGTGTACGCATGGCAACGACACGGAAAACATGTACGTTTGCAACAACCAGCGCGAGCGGTTCAGGGCATGTTGCTCACAGCCTACGGAAACTGCATCATGCTAACGCAGAAGTAATCTGGCATCGGCAGCCGGTTTTCAACTTGTGGAGCGTGCATTGAATGACAACTTCCATCAGGCCATTTTTTGAGGCATAACTATGTTTTGCCGCAGACAAATGGAGCGGAATTACAGATTTCAGCGTATCTTTGTCCAGTACTTCGTACATGAGAGGAGTGTTTGTCTTGGCTTTACAGCACAAAGACAATAAGCTCCTCTCAATTTATAGGAATATTAAAAATCAAAACAACTTCATTCTTATCTCCTTCAGAAAAGTTAGTGTGAGTGCAAAATCGTTTAATGTAATCGGACAAGCGAGAGTAGTTTCTACCCAATTTAGGTATGTGGCCTGTATAAACTTCATCCAAGCCTTCCTTTGTAAAGCCGAAAAGTTTTAAATACTAGTCTTTCTTTCTTTGGGCTACCTTTCCGCTGTTTTCATCGTATTCCTTTTGCGAACCGTGCGTTGCGAAGGGGATGAAAATGAGGAGAAGGATGAGCAGGAAGTCTGCGATGCCAACAGTGATGATGATGTTGACGAGGGTGTCAACAGACATGTTCCAACCTTCGGGCAGGGTGATGCCCCATATCTTGATGACGGCAAAGAGAGCAACGAGCACGATAAGTAGCACGATGCTCCATGTTATGGCTTTGATGTATTTCATTGTTTAACGGGTTTTGTGGGTTATGAGTTGATGAGTTGAAGAGTTGACAGTTAACAAGTTGACGAGTTGGCAAGTTGATAAGTCAACGAGTTGATAAGTTAACGAGTTAACATATTTGATAAGTTCACAAATTTACAAGTTGACCAGTTTACGAGTTAACCAGTTAACCTGTTTGCGAGTTTGGAAGCTGGCGCTTTGCCATGCGTTGGCGATGGCATGCAGCGTGGGTGTTAAATCTCGTTGAGCAGCTCGCGTTTCTTCGCTTCGTAGTCGGCGTCGGTAATTACGTTTTCGTCTCTTAGTAGGCGCAGGCGAGCCAGTCGGCGCGACAAGTCGTCGCCAGGCGCGTTGCGTTCGTTTATCAATTGGCTAGCTGCTCCCATCTGTCTGCCCATCTCTAACCCAACGCCCATTTGTACGCCACTGCCTGCCAGTCCGCCTTCATTGCGTGCAGCATCGCGCAAGGCACGTAGTTTTTCAAGCTCGGTGTAGGTAAGTCCGCCTGCTTGTGCGGCTTTTGCATCGGCTGTAACGTCGGCAATTCGGCCTATTCGCTCTTGTGTTTGTTCGTCGAATAGTGTTCCGTCAACGCGGAAGTCGGTGAGGGTGAAACCCAATTTCTGCGTTTCTTCGTTGAGCAGGTTGGCTAGTTCTTGGCCTATTTCAGTGAGGTGTCCGTCAATCTGGTTGTACGAGTAACCCAATTTGTGGATGGTTGTGACGATGTTTTGCGCCAAACGACCTAGCATTAGTTCGCGTATCTCCTCGTTGTTAACCTCAGTTCGTGTGCCAACGATGTTCACGAAGAAGTGTTCAACATCGCTTATTTGGTAAGAGAAAGTTCCGTTGGCGCCCATTTCTACGGGTATGTCGTATTGCGCGTCAATGAATTTCACGGGCGATGCAGTGCCCCATTGTTGGTTTGTTACTTGCGCCTTGCGAAAGAAGTAGATGTTCAGCTTGTGTTCGCTCTCGAAGTTTTGGCGCATGTTTACAAGCGTGGTGAAGAAGGGGTGGTTGTCGGTTTTGAGGTTGAAGGTGCCTTCTTCGGTCAAAACGTCTACAATCTTGCCTTCGTAAACCAGCACTGCACCTTGTCCAGGCCCCACTATCAGTTTGCTGGCGTTCTTTATCTCATCGGTTTTAGACGGATATTTGTACCAGAGAAGGTGTTGCTTGTCGGCGTTCCATTGAATTACGGCCGACAATTGGTTGCGAAAGATATTGGTTATGCCCATGATGTATATGTATAATAATATGTGTAACGAAATGTTTTTAATAATGAAATGTGTCTAGAATTTCTTTATGGTAATGGTCTTGCCGTTGTTGCCCAGGAACCAAACGCAGCGGTAGTTGGATATGAGGAACCCTTCGGATGAGCGCACACAGTAGTGTATGTTGTCGTCGTCGAGTTCGGCAGGGGCCTTTATCGACCATTTACGTTGGGCCGTGTTGGCGTCTAACAATTGGTAAATGTATTCGGCGTCTTCTTTGGCTGTGGGTTTATAGCGTATAAAGAGTTGTGATTTGTCGAACCAAATCACTTTTGGCGAGAAGTAGATGGCATTGGGTGTGAAGTCGGAATAGTTGATGAGACGCGCAACTTGGCGACTGTATGTACTGATGAAGGCCTTTACTGAGCCTGCGTTTCCGAAGAAAATGCCCGACTTTCCACCAAAATCCCTGCACCATCCAAATGACCAATAGTCTGTTTTGGGGTAACCCTCTTGTACGTAGTGGGTGTATTTCACCAATTTAATTTGCTGTTCGGGATACTCGGTGGTTGGTTCGGAAAAGCTGAAAGCCGTTTCAATGGTGGGGTTGGGGAGCTTGGCTTCACAGGCTTCGTAATGTTCCTCCTTCGTGTAGACCTTGGCTATGAGTGGCAGGTAGTAACGTTCTTTGCCGAGGTTAGTCATCACCTTGAAACCCTCCGAGTCGCCGTGTTGTTCAATTAGTTCTATGCTGGCGAAACCATCTTGTAGCTCGGGAATGCTCTTGTAGAGCGTCATCTCTTTCAGTTCGAACGAGCTTGGGTCTATGGTGTACCACGTACTCTTGTTGATAACCACGTTTATCCAACCGTTGTTGAAGGTTCGAGTCTGTACTTTACTAAGTTTATCTACGGGCAGACGTTGCTCTTTTATCTTTTTGTCTTTCTTCATGTCGAACACCCGCATCAGGTAATCAGTCTTTTCATTGGGGTAATCTCCTTTTTTGATGCTGCCAAAAACGGCCATAACAGCCCGTCCGTCTTTGGCGACGAAGGGCATTATGTGCTCGGTGTCGAAACGTTCTTCTTCTTTTGGGGTGCTGGTAAACAGGCCAGACGATGAAGAAGATGTGGAGCTGCTAAGGCATTTGACGAAGACGGTGGGTAGGAATATGAGACATGCAATGCCGAACACCATTAGCAAAAATTTGGTTTTGCTTATTTGGAAAGGGTTGCTGTTGGGGGCAATGTATCGGTGGTTGATGTTGATGTCGTCGTTATCAAGGAAGAAGTCGGTGGAGCATGCTTCGCATTGGTAATAGTCGGGGCGTGTTTCCTTCACCTTTGTGCTTCCGCAATGTGGACATTTAATTACTTTGATACGTTTACTCATGTTTGTTTTTCCAATTCTCTGGTGATGTGTTACTGTTGGGTTGTTGGCTAAATAAGGCGAGATGAGATTAGTTTGTGGGGAGGGTAGGGGGCTAGACCGGCTAGCCACCCTAGCTACCCCACGATAAGCTTGTTAACGTTTTGCTTCCAGTTGCTTTTTAAGCAGCATGGGAATCTCGCTTGTTTCCCTTGCCACGGGTATTCCGGCAGCCTCGAAAGCGGCAACTTTCTCTTTTGCCGTGCCACTTCCGCTCGATATGATGGCGCCAGCGTGACCCATCTGCTTGCCTTTGGGGGCTTCTCTGCCCGATATGAAGGCGGCAACAGGCTTGGTTACGTGTGCCTTAATGTATTCGGCGGCTCGCTCTTCGGCATCTCCGCCAATCTCTCCGATAATGGCGATGCTGTCGGTTTCGGGGTCGTTCTCGAACATTTCGAGCAAGTCTTGGAAGTAAAGTCCCACGATGGGGTCGCCACCTACACCCACGGCAGTGCTTTGTCCCATGTCGTTTTGGGTGAGATTATACACCACTTCGTAGGTTAGCGTACCGCTACGGCTGATAACTCCCGTGCCGCCTTTCTTGAAAATGTTGGTGGGCATGATGCCAACCATGCTCTCTTCGGGTGAGATAAGTCCGGGACAGTTGGGGCCGATGAGCTTAGCACCCTTCTGGCGGATGTAGTTGTAGGCCTGAATCACGTCTAATGTGGGCACGCCCTCTGTAATGCAGATGATGAGTTGGATGCCTGCATCGGCGGCTTCCATCATTGCATCTTTGGCGAAAGCTGCGGGAACGAAGATAACGGAGGTGTTGGCTTGCGTGGCTTCAACGGCATCGCGCACGGTGTTGAATACGGGAATGCCGCTCACTTCTTGTCCTGCCTTGCCTGGCGAGGTGCCTCCAACGACGTTAGTGCCATACGCTTTCATCTTGGTGGCATGGAAACCACCGTCGCGGCCCGTGATGCCTTGCACGATGAGCCTTGTATTTTTGTTGATTAGAATACTCATTTTAGGATGTTTTTAGTTTGTGAGTGTATTGTTCACTACTATATTTTTGATGCACTTTTGGGTGTGTTTCCCCCTGTGTGTTATTGGCTTGGGTTAATAACCAGCGGCCGCAACGGCTTTCTTACCGGCCTCGGCCATTGTCTCTGCCACGATGAACTTGGTGCCTTTCAGCAGCTCGCGACCTTCTTTCTCGTTGGTTCCCGTCAGCCTGATAACGATAGGCATGTCGGTTTTCAGCTCCTTGAAAGCCTCGATAAGTCCTTGGGCAACGTCGTCGCAGCGCGTTATTCCGCCGAAGATGTTGATGAGTACCACGCGCACGTGCTTGTCGGCGAGCAACAGTTTCATCGCCTCAACAATCTTCTGGGGGTTCGAGCTGCCGCCGATGTCGAGGAAGTTGGCTGGGTTTCCGCCGTAAAGCTTAATCATGTCCATCGTGGCCATGGCCAGTCCTGCGCCGTTAACCATACATCCTATTTCGCCTCCTAGGTTCACATAGCTAAATCCTTTGTCCTTAGCTTCTTGTTCCTTCTTCTCGTCGGCTGTGGGTTCGAACATCGCGAAGATGTCGGGATGACGGTAAAGGGCGTTGTTGTCGAAGGTCATTTTTGCGTCGATGGCTTTCAGTTGTCCGTCTTTGGTTAGCACCAGCGGGTTAATTTCGGCTAGCGATGCGTCTTTTTCAACGAATAGCTTGTACAACTTCTGGAACAAGGGCACGGCTTGTTTCACCTGTGCCATGTCGTCGAAGAGCTTGAAAGCGGCCTCGCGAGCCTTGAAATCGGTAAGTCCCACGGATGGGTCGATGGCAATCTTAAAGATTTTTTCGGGCGTTTCTTTGGCCACGGCCTCGATATCCATACCACCTTCGCGGCTTAACATGAGTATGGCACCTTTCGACTTGCGGTCGATAACGATGCTCACATAATACTCGGCGGCGATGTTCACGGCCTCGCCCACCAATATGCGGTCAACGGTGAAGCCCTTGATGTCCATCCCCAGAATGCTTGTGGCATGCTGAAGTACTTCGGCCTCGTTGCTGGCAAGTTTCACTCCGCCCGCCTTTCCGCGTCCGCCGGTGTGCACTTGCGCCTTAACCACGCATCGTTCTGTGCCAAGTTTCTTGAAAGCCTCTACTGCCTCTTGGGGCGTTTTGCATAGAATGCTGTTGTCTACTGGCACGCCATAACTTGCAAAAATACCTTTTGCCTGATATTCATGAACTTTCATAGTTTGATAATTAATTATTTGAGAATGAGTTCTAAGTGCAAATTTAGTTTTTTTGTTTTAACCCACGGCGTTGTTTGCAGGGGTAATTTACGGAATAATGATTTTTTAACAGACGCCCTTTCTGTGTGCGTTTTGACATTGTTCAGCGTTTTCGCCCCATGTGCTTGTCTGCCCTTTGTGCTATATGGGCGCAATGCTTACAAGTTGAAAGGCAATCGCAGGTTGTAACGAACAAGTTGAAACGCACGCACAGCTCTCCACAAACCCACAGCAAAGGGGCGGTTTAATTGAGCATCAAGTTCATTTCTGCCC
>CAUPVH010000102.1:0-6041 GCA_963514635.1 uncultured Prevotella sp.
GCTTTGAAAGCGATCTTTTCGCGCTTTATCTTTATGGTGTGTGCAGTGCATGCCAAAAGAAAATGAAGTGAAGTTTGCAGGAAATAACAATACACATATTATATATATGAAGACAGGAAAAGTAGACGTTCTTCTGGGATTACAGTGGGGCGATGAAGGCAAAGGTAAGGTTGTGGACGTGCTAACGCCACAATATGATGTCGTTGCACGCTTTCAAGGCGGTCCCAACGCAGGTCATACGTTAGAGTTTAACGGTCAAAAGTTCATCTTGCGGAGCATTCCTTCTGGCATATTCCAAGGCGGAAAAACAAACATTATCGGCAATGGCGTGGTGCTTGCACCCGATTTGTTCATGGCCGAGGCAAAGGATTTGGAGAAAAGTGGGCACGACTTGAAGAAGTGTCTGCACATATCTAAGCGCGCCCACCTTATCATGCCAACCCATCGTGTGTTGGATGCTGCCTACGAAGCACTGAAAGGCGACAAGAAAGTGGGCACTACTGGCAAGGGAATTGGGCCGACTTATACCGATAAAGTATCGCGTTCGGGATTGCGTGTGGGTGACATCTTCGAAGGATTTGAGAAAAAATACGCCCAACATAAAGAGCGACACCTCAGCATATTGCGCAGTATGAACTATACGGACTTCGACATTAGCGAAGTGGAAAAGACTTGGATGGAAGGCATTGAATATATGCGACAGTTCAATATCGTTGACAGCGAGTTCGAACTTAACAGCCTTTTAAACGAAGGGAAAGCCATTCTATGCGAAGGTGCACAAGGAACAATGCTCGATGTAGACTTTGGTAGCTATCCATATGTAACCTCTTCGAACACCATTACGGCAGGTGCATGCGCCGGTTTGGGCATTGGTCCTAACAAGATAGGCGACGTTTACGGCATTATGAAAGCCTATTGCACGCGCGTTGGAGCAGGTCCGTTCCCCACAGAACTGTTCGATGAAACAGGGAAAAAGCTGCGCGACCTAGGTCACGAGTATGGTGCAGTGACGGGTAGAGAACGTAGATGCGGTTGGATTGACCTCGTTGCGCTGCGCTATTCGATTATGATAAATGGCGTAACTCAACTCATCATGATGAAAAGCGATGTGCTAGACACATTCGAAACCATTAAGGCGTGCGTGGCTTACGAAAAGGACGGCCAACGAATTGACCATTTCCCATTCGACATCGAACACGGAATAACACCCGTTTACGAAGAACTGAAAGGCTGGCAAACCGACATGACGCAGTTTACCAGCGAGGAACAGTTCCCCCAAGCATTCAAAAATTACATCGAATTCTTGGAGAAACAACTGCAAACACCCATCAAAATCATCTCTATCGGACCAGATAGAAGTCAAACCATCGTTAGGAAAAAGTAATGAACAAACCATCCATACCCAAAGGAACAAGGGACTTTTCACCGGCCGAAATGGCCAAACGAAACTATATTTTCGACACCATTAAGGATGTTTACGCCCTTTACGGCTATCAACAAATAGAAACACCCTCCATGGAAACGTTGCAAACGCTCATGGGGAAGTATGGTGAAGAAGGGGATAAGCTATTGTTTAAAATCCTTAATTCGGGCGATTTCATCGGCAAAGTGCCTGCCGAGGAGTTCGTAAGCGACAATGTATTGAAACTGGCAGCCAAGATTTGCGAGAAGGGATTGCGCTACGACCTCACCGTTCCCTTTGCTCGCTATGTTGTAATGCACCGCGACGAACTGCAAATGCCGTTCAAGCGTTACCAAATTCAACCCGTATGGCGAGCCGACCGCCCACAGAAGGGTAGGTATAGAGAGTTCTATCAATGCGATGCCGACGTGGTTGGGTCTGACTCTTTGCTTAACGAAGTGGAACTGGTGCAAATCATGGACACCGTATTCACCAAGTTCGGCATCAACGTTCAGATAAAGCTGAACAACAGAAAAATACTTGCCGGTATTGCCGAATATATCGGGCAGCCCGACAAAATCGTCGACATCACCGTGGCAATAGATAAGCTCGACAAGATTGGCGTTGAGGCTGTGAACGCCGAAATGCTGGCCAATGGAATTAGCCAAGAAGCTGTTGACAAGCTGCAACCCATACTTACCATGTCGGGAACCAACGTCGAGAAACTCGAAACCATTGCCCAAACCACCGCCACATCCGAAATTGGCGTGAAAGGGGTAGAGGAGACGCGTTTTATTTTGGAGAAGATAGCGGCTGTTGGTCTGAAAAACGAATTGCAACTAGACCTTACTTTGGCACGCGGACTAAACTATTACACGGGTGCCATCTTCGAGGTGAAGGCCAAAAACGTGGCCATTGGAAGTATAACAGGTGGTGGACGATACGACAATCTCACTGGAATATTCGGCATGCCTGGGCTTAGTGGCGTGGGTATCAGCTTTGGAGCCGACCGAATTTACGATGTGTTGAACACGCTAGACCTTTATCCGCAGAACGCAACGCAGGGTACGGAGGTGCTATTCATCAACTTTGGCGAGACCGAGTCCGACTATTGCTTGCCAATAGCCAGCCAAGTGCGTGCCGCAGGCATATCAGTTGAGCTTTATCCTGATTGTGCCAAGATGAAAAAGCAAATGACATATGCCAACGCCAAGGGCATTCCTTTTGTGGTTTTAGCCGGCGAAAGCGAGATAAGTCAAGGCAAAGTTACGCTCAAAAACATGCTCACGGGCGACCAACAGCTGGTTTCGGCCGAAGAACTTATTGCCAAAATCACATCAAAGAACTCTTAAACCACCACAATATGGAGATGGACGTTTATCATAAGTTGCTCGAAAACGGCATTAGACCGTCTACACAACGGCTCGCCATCATGAATTATTTGCTCACACATTTTACACATCCCACAGTAGACGAGGTGTATCAAGGATTGTGCAACGAAATCAAAACGTTGAGCCGAACCACTGTTTACAACACATTAAGAATGTTTGCCGAAAAGAATTTGGCGCAAATGATAACCATCAACGAGCACCATGTGTGCTATGATGGTTGCATTAGTCCGCACAAACATTTTTATTGCAACCATTGTGGCCATGTTTTCGACATCTTCGACGATACGTCTGCAGAACTTCCAAAGGAAATGAACATTGATGGACACCAAGTATTGGAAACGCAAGTTTACTATCGCGGTATCTGCAAAAAATGTTTGAACAATACAGCTGGGCAGAATAGCAACTAATCTTATAAAGGTAGGATAAAGGTAAAGCCTGCCACAATCAATCATTATAATTAAGGATAATGTTAACCAATGCTTTATAAAACTATAATGCCAATTATGATAAATAACAAGCAAATATAACTCCCCTAAGTGTTAAAAGTGTGCTAAAAAGCAAATGTATTATGTCTTTAATGCACGCTAATTGCTTGTATTTTAGTATCTTTGCAGCGTTTTTCAAACAACATAAAGTCTAACTTTATTAATTTACTTTATTTATTATTTATGTCTAATTTAAAAAATGTACAGCCGCTGAGCGATTTCAACTGGCAAGAGTTTGAAAACGGCAGCCCTGTAGAAGTAAGCAAGGATGCTCTTGAAAAGGCTTACGATGAAACCCTTAACAAGGTTTCTGAGCATCAAGTTGTTGATGGTACGGTTATCTCCATCGACAAGAAGGAAGTTATTGTTAACATCGGTTACAAGAGCGACGGTGTTATTCCTGCTTCCGAATTCAGATACAATCCCGACCTAAAAGTTGGCGACACTGTTGAAGTTTACATCGAAAATCAGGAAGACAAAAAGGGTCAACTGATTCTTTCGCACAAGAAGGCACGTCTTAGCAAAAGCTGGGAGCGTGTTAATGCCGCTCTTGAAAACGAAGAAGTTATTCAAGGTTACATTAAATGCCGCACCAAAGGTGGCATGATTGTAGACGTCTTCGGCATCGAAGCCTTCCTCCCCGGAAGCCAAATCGACGTACATCCTATCAGGGACTACGACGTATTTGTTGGCAAAACCATGGAATTTAAGGTGGTTAAAATCAACCAAGAGTTCCGCAACGTGGTTGTTTCGCACAAGGCTCTTATCGAAGAAGAACTTGAAGCACAGAAGAAAGAAATCATTTCCAAGCTTGAAAAAGGACAGATCCTTGAAGGTACGGTTAAGAACATCACCACCTACGGCGTATTCGTTGACCTTGGTGGCGTTGACGGACTTATCCATATTACCGACCTTTCTTGGGGCCGCGTAAGCGATCCGCACGAAGTGGTTAGCTTGGATCAGAAGATAAACGTGGTTATTCTCGACTTCGACGACGAGAAGCGCCGCATCGCATTGGGTCTCAAACAACTCACTCCCCATCCTTGGGATGCGCTCGACCAAAGCCTCAATGTGGGCGACCACGTTAAGGGTAAGGTTGTTGTCATCGCCGATTACGGAGCATTCGTTGAAATTGCACCTGGTGTAGAAGGTTTGATTCACGTTTCAGAAATGTCGTGGAGCCAGCACCTAAGAAGTGCACAAGACTTCATGCACGTTGGCGACGAGGTAGAGGCAGTTATCCTTACACTCGACAGAGACGAACGCAAGATGTCGCTTGGCATCGAGCAGTTGAAGGACGACCCATGGGAAACCATCGAGGTTAAATATCCCGTTGGCAGCAAGCACACCTCTAAGGTTAGAAACTTCACCAACTTCGGTATCTTCGTAGAACTTGAAGAAGGTGTAGACGGACTTATCCACATCAGCGACCTTTCGTGGACGAAGAAGGTTAAACATCCTTCTGAATTCACTCAAGTTGGTGCTGAAATCGAGGTTGTTGTGCTCGAAATAGACAAAGAGAACAGACGTTTGAGCCTTGGCCACAAGCAACTCGAAGAGAATCCTTGGGATACTTACGAAACGCTTTACACCCCAGGCAGCGTACATCGTGGAAAGATTTCCGAGATGATGGATAAGGGTGCTGTTATCACACTCAACGAAGGTGGCGAAGGTTTCGCAACTCCCAAGCACCTCGTTAAGGAAGATGGCACACAAGCTCAGCAGGGCGAAGAACTCGACTTCAAGGTTATTGAGTTCGTGAAAGATACCAAGCGTATCATTCTGTCGCACAGCCGCACCTTCGAAGAAGGCAAGGACGATGTGAAACCCGCAAGAAAGCAACACGCTGCTAAGAAGTCTGAGTCTTCTGTTCAAATCAACAATGTTGCAGCAGGTACCACCCTTGGCGACATTGATGTATTGGCAGACTTGAAGGCTAAGCTTGAAAAAGGAAAGTAATTTCTAATGCCCATTAGGGCTAATTCCTTCTAATAAATTGGATGCGCACCTTGGAACAGTTCCAAGTGTGCGCATTTTTTGTTTAACCATTAATCACCATGTAATTAAAATGTCAACTTTTCAGCATGGATTTTAACATCGTAAGTGGCATTGTCACTCACCAATAGCCCACCCCACCGCAAACAATCAATTCAGGGACGAGCTGTTTTGGGTGTGCCAAATAAACTCACGAAGACCTAACAACTCCCAGATACATCAACTCATCAACTTACAAACTCAAAAAACATCAACTAATAAACTCTCAATCTCATCAACTTACCAACCCATTAACTCATCAATCCAGAAAACTTAAATTATTGTTTTTATTTTACGATGTCGCTCTAATTTTCACTCCGTTCTAGCGAGAATATTGGCTAAAAAGTAGGTAAATAGCCACTATTTCAGTCCTTTCACATCCCTTATTTTGTCTATTTCTAAGAATAAGGGCTGCATTTTGCACCATTTTGCCTTTCTAGTTTGGTTGCTAGCTCATCATTTTTCAAGCCCAATTTCTCACTTTTAGCCTCTAAAACCCTAGTTTTTAACGGCTGTTTTGCCCCTTTAAGCCATGTTTTTAATGGCTCGAGAAGGTTTTATTTATACCATCGCGTTGGATATTTATGCTTTTCCTCTCGCATTTAGCGGCACTTTGGGCTGCAATTAGCACCATTTTACCTTGCATTTAGCACCAAAACGCACTGCGTTTAGCACCAAAACACCTTGCATTTAGCACCAAAATGCACTGCATTTAGCAGCATATTGCAC
>CAUPVH010000103.1:0-6030 GCA_963514635.1 uncultured Prevotella sp.
GGCCAGGCCTATTCTACGTATAGCACAAGCCCCTTTAAATACTCGCCTTCGGGATGGAAAATGTTGATGGGATGGTCGGCAGGCTGGTGCAATTGGTGCATGATGCGAACCTTGCGGCCTGCTTGTGCGGCAGCCGTAAACACGGCATTGCGAAATTGGTCTTTGGTAACCACCTGACTACAACTGAATGTGAAGAGCAGACCGCCTGGCTTAATGCACTCGAACCCCTTAGCGTTGAGCCGCGTATAGCCTTTAAGTGCATTGTGAAGTGCGGCGCGATGCTTAGCAAATGCAGGGGGGTCTAGCACAATGAGGTCGTACTTGTTCTCGTTGGCGTTTAGGAATTTAAATGCGTCTTCGCAGAAAGCCTCGTGCCTATTGTCGTTGGGGAAGTTCAGTTCCACGTTTTGGTTGGTCAGTTCGATGGCCTTTGCGCTACTGTCTACTGAGTGAACGAGCTTGGCGCTGCCGCGCATGGCATACACCGAAAAGCCTCCCGTGTAGCAAAACATGTTGAGAACGCTTTTGCCCATTGCATACTTTTCGAGCAGCGAACGGTTGTCGCGCTGGTCGATGAAGAACCCAGTCTTTTGTCCTTTCAGCCAATCAACGTGGAAAAGCAAGCCGTTTTCCATGCCCGTATTGTTCTCGCTGCCGCCATATATAAACTCATTTTCTTGTCCCAATTCGGCTTTGAAGGGTAGGGTGGTGTCACTTTTGTAATACACATTCTCTATGTGAGAACCCATAACCTCGACCAATGCCTTGCAAATCTCGTGTCGGGCAAGGTGCATACCCACGCTATGGGCTTGCATCACGGCCGTTTTTCCGTAGCAATCAACGATTAGCCCAGGCAGATTGTCGCCTTCGCCATGCACTAGTCGGTAGGTGTCGTTGTCGGCTTTGTTGGCAATGCCGATGGCCAAACGAGCGTTAAGTGCCGAGGTTAGGCGGGTTTTCCAGAAGTCGGCGTTAATTTCCACATCCCTGAAAGATAGCACACGTACGGCGATAGAGCCGATTTGATAATGCCCCACGGCGATAAATTCGCCCCCATTTGTGAGCACGCGCACCAGTTCCCCCTCGTCTATGTCGCCCTTTTCGGCAAAATGACTGATGGCCCCAGAGAACACCCAGGGGTGAAAACGCTTTAAGCTTTCTTCCTTTCCCTTTTTAAGATATATTGATTTGTACATACTGTTAATATTGCCTGTTTATGTTGGATGGGTGTTTAACTGCAAAAGACATGGTGTTAGTCTTGCTCGTTAATCACCAATTCGTAGTCGCCACTTTGTTTTAGGCGCAAGATTTCCTTATATAAGTTGATGCAAGCCCATGCGTCGAGTGCGGCATAGGCTTTCTGCTTGTCGTTCAGCACATCCGAATCCCAATTTGTTAGCCGTTGCCTTTTGCTTATTTTTTGCTGAAATAGGTTGGCGTAGAGCTTTTGCAGACTTAGGTCTTCGATGCCCAATTCGCCCACAAGGTCTTGCAAGTCGATAAAGAAACCAGGCGTGAACGCAACGCGCTTGTGCAAGGAGAGCATGTCATCGTGAAGTGACAGGCCCACCATCGGCACCGCCTTATTTTCTAAAAGGCGCAAGATGGCAGGGGTTATGCCAATGTGGTTGAGCCTGAAAAGGAAACAAACGTCGCTTGTTGACACCTGCAAGAGCGACACCATGTGCGACTCCCCCTTCTTAAACGAGGGACGCGTCTCGGTGTCTACGCCCAAGATGTCTTGGCTAAGAAGGAAGTGCACGGCTTTTTCGGCCTCGCTTTCGCTCATCACCACCACCGTTTTACCAGGGAAGGAGACTATTGGAAGTTGTGCAATGCTTTTCTTATCGAATTTGTTATATATAATCTTTCTCATTTCCACTTCGAGTTATAACGTGTTGCAAAATTAGAAAAAAGTTGTGACTTTATAGGCCTTTCTTGGTTTTTTACGCTAATTTTGCAGTTGATTTTCAGATAAAAAAGCAACGATGGTAAAAAGAAAGACAGAGAGTAAGCCAAAAAGGAAAAGCTCAACGTTCTCACTTAGCGGCATATTCAAGATAAGCAACGAACGAACCGACTTCGTTTTAGGTGTTGTGCTCATCCTCTTGGCTGTGTACGTGGCCTTAGCTATGTTCTCTTTTTTCACCACAGGAAAGGCAGATCAAAGCATATTAGAAGACCTTCGACCCGGCGAATGGCTCAATACAGGCAAGGAATTTTCCAACTATTGCGGTTCATTGGGGGCTATTTTGGCCTACACGCTCATAACGCTCAACTTCGGTTTCGCTGCTTTTGCCATTCCCATCTTCATCCTTTTGGTGGGTGCTAAGCTAACGCGCGCTTACAAGGTGAACCTTTGGAAAACCTTCTTTTATCTTGCCATCATCATGATTTGGTGTTCGGTGGCCTTCGCTAAGTTCCTTACCCCGCTTACAGGTAGCCTTACTTTCAACCCTGGTGGCAATCACGGGCTGTTTTGTGTGCAAAACATCGAGAACATGATAGGCACTCCCGGACTTACTGCCTTGTTGTTTATCGTGGCTTTGGCGTTTCTAACTTACCTTAGCGCAGAGACCGTTTCGTTTGTTCGCAAAGCGATAAATCCCGTTAAGTATATCACTAACAAGGTGAAATTCACCATTGCTAACAATGGCAGTAGAACTGTTCCTGCCGACAGAGACGAGGAAGTGGAGATTGAAACGCAACGAGAAAACAAGACCACAAACGACGAAGAAGACCTCAATGACGAAGAAGATGAGCTGCCAACGGTTGTAGATCTCACCGACGGAACAATGGGGTTAGGTGGCGACAAGCCCTTTGGCGGTGCACATATCCATAAAGGACAGCAGGCGAATGGCGACCCTTCGGCGCAGCTGAAAGTGGAAATTCCACAAGCAGAAGAAACAGCTAGCGGCCGAGAACTAACCGCTGCCGATGTGTTGAGTACGCCCATTAACCCCTTAGAGCCTTTCTTATCTTACAAATACCCCACGCTCGACTTGCTGAAAGCCTACGACAACGACAACAAACCCTACGTGGACATGACCGAGTTGAAGGCCAACAACGATCGAATTATCAAGGTATTGCGCGACTTTGGCGTTGAAATAAAGGAGATTAAGGCAACGGTTGGCCCAACCATTACGCTCTACGAGATAACGCCAGCCGAAGGTGTGCGCATCAATAAGATACGAAATCTAGAAGACGACATTGCTCTGAGCCTTGCCGCACTGGGTATTCGCATCATCGCACCCATCCCCGGCAAAGGCACTATCGGCATAGAGGTGCCCAATAACAAGCCCAACATCGTGTCGATGGAAAGCATTCTCAATTCAAAGAAGTTCCAAGAAACAAAGATGGACCTGCCTTTGGCCTTGGGAAAAACCATCACCAACGAAGTGTTTATGGTAGATTTGGCCAAAATACCCCACTTGCTTGTGGCCGGTGCAACGGGTCAAGGTAAGTCGGTTGGCCTTAATGCCGTCATCACCTCTTTGCTCTACAAGAAACATCCCAACGAATTAAAGCTTGTTTTGATAGACCCGAAGAAGGTAGAGTTCAGCATTTACTCGCCCATCGTTAACCATTTCTTGGCCAAAGTGCCCGAAGAAAGCGATGAACCCATCATAACCGACGTTACAAAAGTGGTACGTACGCTCAACAGTCTTTGCAAACTGATGGACACGCGCTACGACTTGTTGAAGGCGGCTGGTGCTCGTAACATCAAGGAATACAACGAAAAGTTTGTCAATCATAAGCTAAACCTCACCAAAGGACACGAGTACATGCCCTATATCGTGGTGATTATCGACGAGTTCGGCGACCTTATCATGACTGCCGGCAAAGAAATAGAGTTGCCAATAGCACGTATAGCACAGCTTGCGCGTGCCGTAGGCATACACATGGTGATAGCAACCCAACGCCCAACAACGAGTATTATCACAGGTAACATCAAAGCTAACTTCCCTGGAAGAATGGCTTTCAAGGTGAGCGCAATGATTGATTCGCGTACCATTCTCGACCGCCCAGGTGCCAATCAGCTTATCGGGCGCGGCGATATGCTTTTCCTTAACGGCAACGAGCCTGTTCGAGTGCAGTGCGCATTTGTAGATACGCCCGAAGTTGAGCGCATCAACAGGTTCATTGCAGACCAACCTGGCCCAGTAGAGCCAATGGAACTGCCCGAACCAAACACCGACGAGGGTGGCATGGGTGGTGGCGGAACGGCCGACATGAACAGCCTTGACCCCTACTTCGAAGAGGCTGCTCGCGCCATTGTTATCTCGCAACAAGGCTCAACAAGCATGGTTCAAAGGCGTTTTTCCATTGGATACAACCGCGCAGGTCGACTGATGGACCAGTTGGAGGCCGCTGGCATTGTGGGCATAGCGCAAGGCAGCAAGCCCAGAGAGGTGCTCATCACCGACGAAAACACGCTTAACGCCCTGTTGGCTAAGCTGCGTGGGGCAGGATAAGTCCGCGTGTTGCCCTGCCATATCGTGCCAATCGGCACAACAAAACAGAATTATCACATAAAGCTATATAACAAATAAAACAGCTATGTTGAAGAAAGTATTATTATTGATTTGCCTTTCGGTGTTTGTTTTCAATGCAGCCAAGGCACAAAAGGATAACGATGCCCGTAAAGTGTTGGACAAAACGGCCGCCATTGTAGGCAACAAAGGTGGGGCATTGGCCAACTTTAAGCTGTCGAATGGCAAGCTGGGAGCCATCAGCGGAACCATTTCCATCAAGGGTAACAAGTTCTATGCCCGCACATCAAAGGCCACCGTGTGGTTCAATGGCAAGACGCAATGGAGTTATCTGCCCTCAACCAATGAAGTGAATGTTAGCAACCCTAACCAGAGTCAGCAGGCTGCCATGAACCCTTACACCTTTATTAATATGTATAGGAGCGGCTATAACCTGTCTATGAACAAGGTGGGGCGCGACTATCAAGTGCATCTTGTGGCCGAAAAAGATAACAAAGGTATTCCCGAACTCTATGTTTTGGTAGACGCTACGTACAAACCCAAACAGGTAAAGATGAAACGTGGCGGCGAATGGACCACCATAACGATAAGCAATTTCCAACATAAAAACCTCTCCGACCATCTTTTCAGCTTTAATTCAAAAGACTTCCCCAGTGCCGAAGTTGTGGATTTGAGGTAAGTCAAACCCATTAACACCTTGCTTTCGTAACGTTTATGCCGATGAATCGCCTGCAATTATACCGCACTTTATACAGACATCGTTCGTTATCCATGCGCCGTGCCTTGGATTACGAGCACAATCGTTCGGCCAAATACCTATTCTATATAGGCTATATAATGTCCTTCGTGTATATGTTGTTTATTGCAGTGCTGCTTTCTTTGAAAGTTAACAGCATGCGCGACACCAACGCGGCCGGCCTAATAGTGGGCATTTTGCCTATCATTTTGTTGGTAGACCTCTTTATACGTTTCACCTATCAGCAAACGCCTGCACAGATAATCAAGTGCTATGCACTGCTGCCATTACCTCGAAAGGTTTGCATTGAAAGCTTTATAGGTGCCTCGCTCTTTAATCTAGGCAACGCATGGTGGTACGTATTGTTTGTTCCCTATTGCGTTATGTCGGTGGTGTTCAGCTATGGTTTGCTTGCAACCATCTTGCTTTTGGTGTTCATCGGCTTAGCCATATTGCTTAACAGCCAGCTGTATGTGCTTTTCCGAACCCTCGTTTCGCAGTCTTTATTATGGATATTGGGGCTTTTAGCCGTGTATAGCCTTTTGGCAATACCCATGTTTTTTGGTGGAAACGGCTCGGTTGCGTCGTCCCTTTTCATTTATTCACGCCTAGGTATAGCCCTGTCGCAAGGCGAAATATGGCCATTGCTCATTGTTCTAGCTCTACTCATCGCGGTGGTTTGGCTTAACAGAGAAGTGCAATTCCATGCCATTTGGCGCGAGTTGACAAGCGAGAAAGCAGCAACCAAGGTCGATGGAAAAGACCGATTGGCCTTTCTCAGGCAGCACGGTGAGATTGGCG
>CAUPVH010000104.1:0-6008 GCA_963514635.1 uncultured Prevotella sp.
TTCCCTTTATAGCTTAGGTTTTCGGGCGAAAGGTTCGCTCCAAGGCGTCCGCCCAGCGACACATGCCACGTGTTTCGCTCCTTGAAAGGATAGAGGTTGAAGTAGGCTGCCAAGCCCAGATGGTGGTAACGCGCGGAGAGCGTATAGTTCAGCTCGTCCCTATCATCGTACCTAACACGTGCCGTGCGGTTGTAATAAACGATGCCTGCCTCCACGCCCCACAGGTTTCCCTGCGGCTTATACAGAAAGAACAGCTCGGCGCATGGCACAAACAGCACGCGTTTCCGTAAGGAATAGTTGGAATAATAGTCCTCGCTCACCAATATCCGGTCGACGTTGGAATTGGAACTGATGCCTCCGCCAAGCCGCAGGCCTGCGTGGAAATTGGCGTCTTGTGCAGATAAGGGCTGACAAGCGCAACAAAGCAAAATCGCAACAAATATAATTGCTTTCATGGCTCAATGTGTTTTCGTGTATTGTTTATGTTTATGAGACAGATGTCTCTACGGCTACAAATATAGTAAAAGTAAAATAAGCAGCAAAGACTTTTTGGTACTTTTTTACAAAAGTGTGGTATATTTGTTTATTGAAGTCATCTTGACTTTTCTCTCTTTCTTATCTTTTTCAGAATAATTGGTATAAAATACGATATGGTTTCATGCCTTCCAACTAGGTGTCGTATCAACCTATTCAGTGCATTTCTGTATGAGGTCATCCACATATCAACTCTTTCAATACCACACTGCTCCTTATACGGAACTCTCAAAACGAAATAACAAACACCAAAACAGAAAGCGAGAACAGCCAAAGTGCCTTCGTATAGAGCGACCCTGTTCGCAAAACAAACAAAAAACACACTCAAAAGGCCAGTCCCACAACCGCCCCAACTCCCTACTTTACGAATAAACAGCCACTTACAAATGTTTAAATCTGTAAAAGACAACTTTTGCATTGTGTACGAACACACATTTTAAAACATCCTTATTTATAAGGATTTGCGCGTTAAAATACGTTTAATACACGAACTTTAATACATGTTAAAGTTGCCGTCCATCATAAAAAGTCCTGCCCTTGGCGCAAGCTGTATCGCGCTTTATTTGCTATATTTGCGCAAAGAAAATATAGCGAACATGATAAAAGACAAGCTAAAATCTATCTTATCGGCATTCAGCTATCGCCAAAAGGTTTTCCTCTTGGTGACAGGAGGTTTGATTGTGGGTCTGGGAGGGCTTTTCATGTACCTTCTTAGAATGCACACCTACCTCACTGATGACCCTTCGGCATGCGTAAACTGTCATATCATGACACCCTATTACGCCACGTGGATGCACTCCTCGCATGGCCGCGACGCCACTTGCAACGACTGCCACGTGCCTCACGACAACATCTTCGCCAAGTATTACTTCAAGGCGAAAGACGGTATGAACCATGTTCGCAAGTTCGTTACCTTCAACGAGCGGCAGGCAATAACAGCCGAAGATGCCAGCGCAGGGGTAATTATGGACAACTGCATACGCTGCCACACACAGCTCAACCAAGAGTTCGTGCGCACGGGGCGTATCAATTACATGATGGCCAAGCGCGGAGAAGGAATGGCTTGTTGGGATTGTCACCGCGATGTGCCGCACGGCGGAATGAATTCCCTATCCTCCACACCCAATGCACAAGTGCCATTACCCGACTCGCCCGTGCCAGATTGGCTGCAAGGCATGCTCGGAAAGAAAGGCAAGTAACCCAACACACGCACACGTATTACACCTCGCCAAAAAGCGCGAGGTTAAACATGATTAAACCCGAAACTAAAAACTATTAAGATATGGCAAAGCAATTAAAACGTTGGCAAGGATGGCTGTTGTTCGGAGGTTCAATGGTTGTCGTTTTCATCTTAGGCCTTCTCGTATCGTCGCTCTTAGAGCGCAGGGCCGAAGTGGTTAGCATCTTCAACAACAGAAAGACCCCAATGGAGGGTATCGTATCTAAAAACCCAAAGTTCCCAAGCGACTCCCCCCGCAAATACAAAACGGGAAAACAAACCGCCGACACCACTTTCAAAAGCGAATTTAACAGTTCACAAGCCGTTGACGTGCTTGCCCAACGCCCCAACATGGTGATTCTTTGGGCTGGTTATGCTTTCTCGTGGGACTACTCCACACCCCGTGGACACCAACACGCTGTTGAAGATGTGCGCAGAACACTACGTACAGGTGCCCCTGGAGTAACCGAAGGCAAAGAGCCGCAGCCAGGAACATGCTGGACTTGTAAGGGTCCTGATGTGCCACGCGTGATGAAAGAGCAAGGCTTGGCCAATTATTACAAGGCTCCGTGGTCGAAGTGGGGAGATCAGATAATGAACAGCGTGGGCTGTTCGGATTGTCACGACTCAAAGACTATGGACCTCAAGCCCGCTCGTCCTGCTCTATACGAGGCTTTCCAACGTGTGGGTAAAGACGTTAACAAGGCCACCCACCAAGAAATGCGCTCGCTGGTTTGTGCACAATGTCACGTAGAATACTATTTCAAGGGCGACGAAAAGTACCTCACCTTCCCACAAGATAGCGGTATGACGGTAGAGGCGATGGAGAAGTATTACGATGCTATGAACTATAAGGACTACACGCACGCACTAAGCCGTGCACCCATCCTCAAAGCGCAACACCCCGGATACGAAATTCATCAGATGGGTATTCATGGACAACGCGGCGTTTCGTGTGCCGATTGCCACATGCCTTACATGAGCAAAGGCGGCGTGAAATACACCGACCACCACATCATGAGTCCTTTGGCCAACATCGACCGCACCTGCCAAACCTGTCACCGCCAGAGTGCAGAAACGCTTAGGCAGAACGTGTACGAACGCCAACGCAAGTGCAACGAGATACGCAACCGCGTAGAAAACGAATTGGCTACCGCACACATCGAGGCCAAGTTTGCATGGGACAAGGGCGCAACCGAAGCCGAAATGAAACCCGTTCTCGACCTCTTGCGCAAGAGCCAATGGCGTTGGGATTTTGCCGTGGCCTCGCACGGAGCCTCTTTCCACGCCCCACAAGAAATCACACGCATCCTGTCGCACAGTCTCGACTTCGCCAGCCAGGCACGCCTGAAAGTGGCAAAGGTACTTGCCCGTCATGGATTTACCGCCGATGTTCCCATGCCCGACATCTCAACAAAGGCTAAGGCACAAGCTTACATCGGACTGGACATGAAGCAGAAAGAGGCCGACAAGGAGAAATTCTTGAACACCATTGTGCCACAATGGATAAAGAAAGCCAAGGCTGCGGGCCGTGCAATCGACTTGTAACAGCACTGCCAACTAAGGATTTGCAAACAACAAACATGTTATAGCATCCATCATAAAGGGGTTAAGGCCCATAACAAGGCCTCAACTCCTTTATGGTGTCTATAACAAGGCATCGCCGCTTACGTCAAATCCTTTTGTGGACAACAGGCAACCAGAGGGGCTTTCAGTTCCCGCCGCTCCTATATATAAATAGGTACGCGCGCGTGAGCTGATGTTCAAAGCTAGCACTTTGCCCTCTCCTAGTAGCCACCTTGCCCTTTTCAGCAGCCCACAATTGGCGCACCCACCAACAGCAGCAAACACCGCTTGCACACCCATTCGCAGCGAATGACAAAACGATAACTAACAAACAAAAACAATAAACCATTATGTGGACACGACCATGGAAAATGGTTGAAGGCTTCGCAGTTGGAGCCGGACTTGTATTAGTTGGCTTACTGTTGCAATTCAGCGCAGGGCCAATAGCATGGAGCAACCTTTCATTTCCCGTCAACTTCATCATCCTGGCAGGCTATCTCCTCGCCATGTGCCTTGTATATGCTTTCCGCAACAAGGTATATTCCTTCAAGTTCCTCTCCTCGTACGCCGCGGCCATCCCAGCATTAGCCTACGCCGTGGCCCTCACGGCCATCATGGGGCTTACCAAACAGATGCCCGACGGGCACCCGGCATCCGACCCTCTGGGGCTTTCGCGCATGCTTTCGTTCTGGCCCTTCGTGCTCATCTACATCTGGGTATCGGTCATTGTGGCGCAAGCCACCATCAACAAGGCCATGCACTTCAAGTGGCGCGACGTGCCTTTCATGCTCAACCACGCCGGTTTGCTCATCGTTATGCTTTGCGCAACATTGGGCAACGCCGACATGCAACGCCTAAAAATGACTATCCACAAGTCGTCTCCCGAGTGGCGAGCCACCAACGAGCAAGGAAAAATCGTAGAATTGCCCCTCGCCATACAGCTTAAAGAGTTCAAAATCTACGAATATCCCCCCAAGCTGATGCTTGTAAACGGCAAAACTGGCGACCCCATACCCAAGGATAAACCCGCAACCATCGTTGTAGACAGCACCTTTAAGACAGGCGAGTTGCAAGGTTGGCGCATCAAACTAAACAAGAACATCGACGAGGCCGCTCCTCTGATGACCCGCGACACCACCAATTACCTGCCTTGGCACTCGTCGGGAGCGATGACCGCGATAAACATCACCGCCACTTCGCCCGATGGCAAAGTGAAGAAAACAGGCTGGGTAACCTGCGGAAGTTACCATTTCCCCTACCAAGTGCTTAGCTTAGACGGCAAAATATCCATCGCCATGCCCGAACGCGAACCGCAACGCTACCTCTCGCGCATAGAACTGATGACCCAAGCCGGCCTGCACGCATTCGCAGACATAGAGGTAAACCGCCCGTTAAGCGTGGAAGGATGGAAAATCTATCAGCTATCTTACGACACCTCGATGGGCAGATGGAGCGAAACCAGCGTGTTAGAACTGGTTAGAGACCCGTGGCTACCCTTTGTATATGCAGGTTTGGGCATGATGATGCTCGGTGCCGTATTTATGTTTTTGTCGTTACAACGCAGAAAGGAGACCAAAGAATGACCTGGAATCACTTCCCTTATTTTGCCCTTGTGGCCGTTTTGCTATGGGCTGTTGGCGCATACGCCGCCTGGAAAGACAAGAAAACACTCACCCTTAGCGCCACCATCGCGGGCCTGTTGGTGTTTTTCGGTTACATCGTAGCCATGTGGGTGTCGCTCGAACGCCCGCCCTTGCGCACGATGGGCGAAACACGCCTGTGGTATTCGTTATTCCTTCCCTTTGCCGGACTGGTGGTCTACCTGCGTTGGCGCTACAAGTGGATACTCTCTTTCAGCACCATCTTGGCCACGGTGTTCATCGTTATCAACGTGGTGAAACCCGAAATACACAACAAGACGCTGATGCCTGCCTTGCAGAGTCCTTGGTTTGCACCTCACGTTATTGTGTACATGTTCGCCTATGCCCTGCTTGGTGCGGCTACTGTGATGGCCATCTACCTGCTTTTCGTTAAGAAGAAACCGGCCACTGACGACGAAATGGACATCACCGACAACCTTGTTTACGTTGGCTTATCCTTTATGACGCTTGGCATGCTCACGGGTGCGTTCTGGGCAAAGGAGGCCTGGGGACATTATTGGGCATGGGACCCGAAGGAAACATGGGCTGCCGTAACATGGTTTGCCTATCTAGCCTACGTGCATTTCCGCCGTTCGCGTCCCCATCACCTGCGCCCTGCACTCTACATGCTCATCGTTTCATTCCTACTCCTGCAAATGTGTTGGTGGGGAATAAACTATCTGCCAGCCGCAATGGGTTCAAGCGTGCACACCTATAACCTTAGCTAGAACGCAGGGCACAAGTGCCTCTACGCAAAAAACTGGCTAAACCACACACAAGCCGTTGGCAGCATTGCTCTGTCAACGGCTTTTTGTCTATTCAATTTCCTACATAACGTCTGGGGTAAAACACTATGCCTTTTAGGTAAACCTGCAATACAAGAGCTGGATATTTCGCCAGTCTACCAAATGTGCATTGCACCTCAACTTGCAAACTCATCAACTCAAAACCTTAAATTGTTGTTTTTATTTTACAGAACCGTTCCAATTTCCACTCCCTTCTAGCGAAAATACAGGCCATAAAGTAGGTAAATATGCACTATTTATAAC
>CAUPVH010000105.1:0-6007 GCA_963514635.1 uncultured Prevotella sp.
ATGGTAAGGATGCACTATTGCTTACCTTGCTTGCCTATAATGTGGGTGTGGGGAGGTTACTTGGCTATGGCAAGCCCCCTAAGAGTAGGCTATTGCGAAAAATTGAGTCAGGACACAGGAACTTTTATCGGGAGTATGTTTCGTTCTGCCGATATAAGGATAAGGTTTTGAGTGGATTGGTCAAGCGCAGACAGGTAGAGTTTGCCCTGTTTTACGTTTTTTGAACAATGAGCTGTCTATACAACTATATAGGCAGCCCATAGATAATCGTCACATGGTTAAATGTTCAAATTAACAGGAACAAATTCGTATAATTTTGATTTCCTGATTTTATTCATATTCACACCCACATCACATAGTTGCTGCTTTATTTTTTGTACTCTTTCCTCATTTAGCCTTGGATCTAAAACAAATTCTTCTATATGTTCTATATCTGGAATGACGTATTCTATAAAGCTTTGAGCAGGCTGTTGAGTATCTTTTGATATGATAATCCTCACCTCTCTTTCATGTTCAAAAGGTTTACGCTTTATAAATAAACTCCGTTCTGCATATTTAGGAAAGCTAGAGTCTATGCCTTCTAAACTTTGCATCCAATCAGTAATTTCTTCATCGGTCTTATATTCAACACAACCTATGCTTGTTGTTGCCATACACGCATCGCTTGTATAAACTATCTTGAACAAATTATCTACTTTAATTTTTATCCGAATAGCAGTGTTCTCTATATCATCTTTGTTTGAGTATATACGCCACATCGCATCAGACTCTTCAGTCATAGTCCAACTTTGACCGTATGTTCGATTACGAACTTCATCTGTATGAACTTGCACAACACGTTGGTAAAAACGAGCATAGATATAAAAATTAGATTTTAAGAAGAAATTCTCATAGGGGTCATCCCATAGAGAAACTTTCTCTATTCTCATTTTTTTATTTTCAATAAGTGGCATTAGATATTTTAATTTGATGTATTTATAGACATACAACTGCCCATCTAGACCATTCATCCTTTGCTTTCGAAAATAATCATTTATAGCCATATTGATTTAAATTTTATAATTATTTTGTTATTATATTCAAGATATGCAATTATTATGCCAAATAATAGTTAGATATTAAAAAGTCTGCGACTTTCTTTTGCTTCTTTGCTTTGGTCGCCTGCTCGTTCAAAGACAAAGAAAAGAAGCCATGCAAATTTTCGGTTTGCGTGGCTCTTTGTGTTATTTAGAAGGCTATTTCTGCACTTTTGTTATTGTGTCTATTTGTTTGTTGGGGTGTCTGTCAAAAGCCCAATTCACGCCCTCATCGGGCAAAGCACTGTGAATGTTTCCAACCATCACCAACCCATAATCTTGCAGAACCTTCTGCCGTGCGTCCTCTCTGCTCTCTGCAACCACATCAAACACTCCTTCAAAGACGAATTGCGTCCGAGCTCTGTAAACTTTCTTCTTCATAACCTTAAAATTCAACCTTTAATAATGAAGTCATCTACATAAGAGCTTTTAAAGGTTAAAAAAACATAGCATAGTTTATAACAGAGCAGGGAATGAGATATTGAGCAACAATAGATTGTAACTTTGCATACCAAGTGTAAAACATAAAAAACCAGAATGATGAAGAGATTTAGAATTTTATCCGTATTTGCCGTGGCCATTATTGCCTTTGGCACCTTATTGGTTAGTTGCAGCAGCGATGACGACAAGCAAGAGCCCAACACCATTACCAACAACAAAGGCACTTATAAGATAACAAGTGCCTACATTATGGACTTAACAGACCGGTATAGCATTACTCTGACTGCTTATCCGGGTAATGGCGTTAAGGCGACCATTCTTAAAACCGATATTGGCAAACGGGTTGACCTTAGCAAGCCAGGTCGTTGGAAGGTAGACTCGCCAACGGTGGTGGGAAACGGCGAGGTTGCACCGCTAGAAAGCGGTAGCTATGTACATGTGAGCAGTTATGCCAATGGCCAGATTTCGCTTAGCTCTTGCATTAAAAAATCCGATGGCAACGGGGCGCAAATGGAGAAAGGCAATTATAGCGGCAGTATAAGGTATGGTACCTTTCAAAACCCATAGCTTGGCTGTACAATTGCCAATAGAAAAGAAAATATAAATCCCTAGTTGCTAATATGGCAACTAGGGATTAGCGCATATATATGTTAGTGGCACGATGGGGCTTGGGAAGATATTTCTCCATTTCGGCCGAATAAAATCGGCAAAACATTTGGTGCTTATCGAAAAAACAACTACCTTTGCACTGCATTTGAGACAATGCCCCATTAGAATATTAATAGGGAAAGGCCGATATGGCTCAGTTGGTAGAGCAATTCATTCGTAATGAATAGGTCCCCGGTTCGAGTCCGGGTATCGGCTCAAATGCGGTAATAGCTCAGTTGGTAGAGCACTAGCTTCCCAAGCTGGGGGTCGCGAGTTCGAGCCTCGTTTACCGCTCATGGCATCTAGCCAACTTATTCAGGATTATTTTGATAGTTATATATAAGGCAGAAGAAACGTTAAGGCGTTTCTTTTTTTCTGTTTATAGTCGTTTCTTGCGGCCAAATTCTGTGCGTACGAAATATTTTCTTGTGCGCAGCAACATTTCCTTTACAACGCTTTCTACTTCTCAAAAAAAGAATTAAATTTGCAGTATAATTCCGCGAGGAGTTATAAAAAAGTTTTCTTATTAATTAATTTTTGTAATCACTATGCAAAAAAGATTGTTTTTTCTGTTCGCCATTGTGATGTTCCTCACATCCCCCCTCATGGCACAGGTTACAACATCGGGTATCAACGGAAAGGTTGTTGCCGGCGGTGAAGAGGTTATTGGAGCCACTGTGGTGGCTGTACACAACCCCTCAGGAACTCGCTACAACGGCATAACCAACGAGAAAGGCCGCTACTCCATTCAGGGTATGCGCGTGGGTGGCCCCTACACCATCACCATCTCGTACGTGGGATACAAAGACGAAGTGGTCGAGAACATTCATTTGGCTCTCGGCGAAGCAAGCGTATTTAACGCCGACTTGAAAGAAGACGCCAAGTTACTGGGCTAAGTAACTGTTACAGGCAAGGCCGGCGTTGGTACAACGGGTGCTTCGACACAATTCTCGAAGACACAAATAGACAACACGCCCACCGTTAACCGCAACATTTACGATGTGGCAACGCTGTCGCCACTGGTGAAAGCCAACAAGAAAGGCGGTATCACCATTGCAGGAGCGAACAACCGCTATAACTCGTTCCAAATAGACGGTATGGTGAGCAACGACGTGTTCGGTTTGTCGAGCGGCGGTACAATCGGTAACCAAACCAACGCCAACCCCATTGCCCTAGACGCCGTTGAGCAAATACAGGTGGTGGCCTCGCCCTTCGACATCCGCCAAAGCGGATTTACAGGCGGTGCAATCAACGCCATTACCAAATCGGGAACCAACGAGTTTAAAGCCTCGGCCTACACCTACTACACGGATGAGAACCTCTATGGCCAATGGAACCAAAACACAGGCCTTAAAGAGAAATACCAAAACGAGTCTACCAAGACTTTTGGTGCAACCTTTGGCGGTCCCATCGTGAAAGACAAGCTTTTCTTCTTTGCAAGTGCCGAGTATAAGAAAAACACTTACCCTGCTACGTACTACGCCGGTGCCCCAGGCTATTTCATGACCCTGGACATGGCCAAGGCCATAGCCGACAGATACGAAACGATAACGGGAATAAGGGAAGATTATAGCCGCCCCGACATCACTTCGGGCGCATTCTCGCTCATGAGCCGTATCGACTGGAACATCAACAGCAACAACAAGTTCTCGTTGCGTTATCAGTTTAACGACTCGTATAAAGACGAAATCAGCTCGAGCTACAACACTTATAACTTCGTAAACAGTGGCTATAAGCGCATAAACAACATGCACTCGTTTGTGGCCGAACTTAACTCGCACCTTAGTCGCTCGCTTTATAACGAGTTGCGCGTTGGATTGACCATGGTGCGCGACCGCCGCGACATCCGTTATAAGGCTCCACTGGCAAACATTAAAAATGCTGGCGCATACAATCCTTTAACCGGAGATGAAGAGGCTGGCGACAAAACCATCAACATCGGTACAGAATATTCTTCGGGGTTGAACGCTCTTGAACAGAATATCTGGGTGTTTGAAGACAACCTCTCTTGGTATCTGGGCAACCACAACATCACCTTTGGTACGCATAACGAACTGTACGACATGAAGAACTCGTTTATGCAGGCCTTTACAGGACGGTATTCGTACGGTAGCAAAGATATAGGTGGCATCACGGCCTTTATGACTGATAAGGCTAGCGAGTTTACTTGGAACCACGCAGATACCAACATTACAGGGACGAGAGAGTGGAAAACGCCCTTTAAAAGCGGACAAGTAGGCTTTTATGTTCAAGACAAATGGGACTTGAACACCCTGCTGCAATTTACTTATGGCGTGCGTCTCGACATTCCATATTACGTCAATAGCCCATCTACAAACAAAGACTTTAATGCTAGCGATTTCTCTACGAAACACGATGCTGTTGTGGGCCGTAAGCCAAATTCGGTGCTCATGTTCTCGCCTCGTTTCGGTTTCCGCTGGTACACAGACGAAACTCATAAGACGATGTTACGTGGTGGACTAGGCGTGTTTAATGGACGTGCACCCTTCGTTTGGATAGAAAACGCTTGGGCCAACACAGGTATTGAACAGAAAGGCGTGTCTATTCGTGCAAACTCCAAAACAGGTACCCTCGCTCCTTCGTTCGGAACGTATAAGAATAACGCAGAAGAGGCTGCTAAGGAAGCAAAGGCTAGCAATGCAACGAAACCTCATATTGCAACGGTGGCTCGAAACTTTAAGTTCCCACAGGTATTCCGTGCTAACTTGGCTTGGGAACAACAACTTCCTTGGGATATGAAGTTTACCCTGGAAGGACTTTACTCGCGAAACCTCAACAACGTTTGGTTTGAGAACCTTGCCCTTGTAAACGAAGGTAAACGAGTATATGCTGTTGAGGGTGCTGAGAACTCGTCTACTATCTTTTATACAAGCAATCCGGGCAGTTACAGCAGTATTGTCAACATGACGAATACGAACAAGGGATACAGCTATTCGGTAAGTGCCCAAGTGGAGAAGTCGTTTAAGTTCGGTCTCGACCTCATGGCTAACTACACGTTCGGTCGTTCGTACTCGGTAAACGACGGAACGTCGTCTATCGCTCTTTCCAACTGGGGCTTTTATTACAGTGTAGACCCTAACGAGCCTGTATTGGGAACATCGATGTTCGACATTCCCCATCGTCTTGTTGTTACAGCCAATTATAACAGCAAGCGTTATGGCAATGGACGCTGGCAAACACATGTTGGGCTTACCTACAACGGCACTAGTGGACAGCGTTATAGCCTGACGATGAGCGATAAGACCACTGCTTCGTTTAATGGAGATTATCGCGGTGGTAACTCGTTGCTGTACATCCCCACCAAAGACGAACTGGCTAAGATGAAGTTTGTGGACAAGAAGGTTGGTTCGAGAACCATTACGGCCGACGAACAGAAAGCGCAGTTTGAACAATGGATTGAAGGCGACAGCTATGCACGCAAACATCGTGGACAATACGCCGAACGCAACTCACACCTGACGCCTTGGGAAAACCGTTTCGACCTGCACATCTCGCAAGACTTCTATTATCTGAAGGGACGCGGAAGCAAAATAGAGTTGGTATTCGACATCCTTAACGTGGCCAACCTGCTTAACAAGAACTGGGGCACAACTTATGGTTCTGTTTACAACATTAACAAGTTGCAAGTTCAGGGCGTTGAAGATGGTGCCACAGCCGATACGAAAGTGGCATCGTTCCAGTATTTCGACAATACGCCATTTGTTAGCGATGTGGCCAGCCGTTGGCACGCACAAGTTGGCTTGCGCGTTACGTTCTAAGCCAAGTAGCTTTGACGTAAACGGTGGCATTATGCCGATAATGCCCCTTTTACAGCGCAGTTA
>CAUPVH010000106.1:0-5917 GCA_963514635.1 uncultured Prevotella sp.
GTGCAAATGCAACCCATTGCAATGCTCAACGAATAAAACGACTGGCCTAGGGCATCGAGAAAAACGTTGGAATTGACCTTAGAAAAGTCGGGATTGAAGAGAAAGGCGATGCCCTTGCCTGCTCCTGGCAGCATGCACGAGGCCACAACGATAACCAACAGCAACACGAAAAGCGTGGGCATGAACAGCTTGGAGGCCTTTTCGATGCCCCCACGCACACCGTGGATGATTACATAATGAGTGAAAAGCAGGATAATGGCCGTCCAAAACACAGGCAGGAAGGCGCTAGACGAGAAGTCGGAGAAGTAACTGGCAATGGCCGCATGGTCGCCTTGCAACTGGTTTGCGGCCGAGGCGTACATATATTGCAGGCACCAACCGGCCACAACAGCATAATAACCCGTGATGAGAAAGCCCGTTGCCACGCCTAAAAAGCCCACCCAACGCCACGGACTGCCTTTGCCGGCCACCTTGGTATAGGCTCGCGCGGTGTTAGATGCGCCGTGCCTACCAATGATAAACTCGCTAACCATGCAGGGAATGCCTAGAAATAGGATGCAGCACATATAGATAAGAATGAACACGGCTCCGCCATCGGCACCTGCCATGTAAGGAAAACGCCACACATTGCCCAAGCCTACGGCCGAACCTGCCGTGGCTAATATCAGTCCTAACTTGCTCCCAAATCCTGCTCTACTTTCAGACATAATCGTAACTATTTTGGTTTATCATGGTGCAAATTTACAAAAAACATCTACTTTTGCATAGAAATTAGCAGCATTATTACATCTTGGCGATACGATTTGGTGATTTTACGGCACCCAAAGCAACAAATTTGCATTTTTAAGAGCCCGTAATGAACCATTCGTTAGCCAAAAAGACATTAGAGATATGAAACCAACAAGACTGCAAAAAGCGAATTATGGCCGGCACATCATTATGGTCTATCCCTTCGCCACCTGCCTTATCTTGGTGATATGGGTGGTTTGTTTGATGCCCGTTCCCGAAACACCGCTCAACAATCTCACACTTTTCGACAAATGGGCGCATATAAGTATGTACGCCGTTTTGTGCTTCGTGATGTGGGCAGAATACCTGCGCCAGCATGAAAAGCTGAACAAAACGCGCCTTTTCATCGGTGCTTTTCTGACTCCTTTGTTGATGGGCGGACTAATAGAGTTGGCCCAAGCCAACTGCACTGGCGGCAATCGCAGCGGCGACTGGCTAGACTTTGCCGCCAATAGCATAGGCGTTGTTATGGGAAACCTTATCGGTATGCTTCTGGCAAGGTGCTTCGCCAAAGGCAAAAAGGATTAGTCAGAAGGTTGGAGTTGTAGAAACGGCGGTCGCCCGTTACTTCTGGCCCGATGAAATGGGGCTTTTCAAAGGCCTCATCTTCACTTTCCAGTTCCACTTCGGCCAACAACAAGCCTTCGTTATTGCCGTAAAACTCGTCGATTTCGAAGGTATGGGCACCGCTTTTCACCAGATACCGCCGCTTGTCTACCACTCCGCCACGGCAGAGCAGCAACAGTTGGTCGGCCTCTTGGGGCGGTATCTCGGTCTCGAACTCGTATCTAGACAAGCCACCATTCATCGAACGCCCTTTTATTGTAAGGTAAGCGCGGTCGTCGCGCTTGCGTATGCGCACCGTAGCCCCCTCGCATGGGATGTAGCCTTGCACGATATGGCTGCTCGAAAAGGCCGCCTCGCGATAGGCACCGCCTTTTTCTACCAAGAATTTTCGTTCTATTTCTTGTCCGCTCATTTGTTTGGCATGTTATGTGTTAGGGCTCTTCACCTTGCTTGCAGCATCTGTCGCAACAGCACTTACAAGCAAGGCGAAGGCCTAGAATTACGAAAAACTACGATCTCATCGCATAAATCAGCAAGATAAGGGCCAGTAAGGCCAATACTCCCACTAGCCAATAAATCACTTGTTTGGCTTGTTTCTCTTGGCGCGCCTCACGTTGTGCTCGGCGCATTTTGCTTTTCTCACTCATAGACTTTTAGTTTTTAGGCTCGCCTTAGGGTAGTTCGGTTGCAGCGCTGCACACGCCCATTTCTCAATTGAATATGAATTTAAACCTCGTTTCGGGCTTAATGAAATCGTTTTTGGCGGTTTCCTGTCCGAAGTTCACCGTCTAGATGGGCTTTGTGCATTGCTTTAAAGGGTTGCTCTACTTGCGAGCGGCATTATTAATTAGGTTTTATATTAGTGACAAGTTGGCGGGTAGCCGAGAGCCTGCGAAAGGGAAAAGGGGAAGGAGGATGCGCCGTTTAGCTTGTTGTTCTGGGCCAACTAGTAATTTTAAGTTATCTATTTATTCTAGGATAGCTAGTTTATCTAGAATGGTTAGTTGTTCTAGGCTACCTTGTTATTCTAGGTTATCTAGCTGTTCGGGGGTGTTTAGTTTCCCTTTACTAAGCTAAATATACGGCCTAAATCAGCTTTAAACCACTTATTATCTACTCCTTACTACCTAGTACCTTATACTTACTCCTTACTACCTACTCCTTACCACTTACTCCTTCCTACTCCTCTGTCACGGGGAACTCCATCAAGTAGGCCTTAATGAAATCGTCTATCTTACCATCCATCACGCCATCAACGTCGGCCGTTTGGTAATTGGTGCGGTGATCTTTCACACGGCGGTCGTCGAAAACGTAACTTCTTATCTGACTTCCCCACTCTATCTTCTTCTTACCAGCCTCAATCTTGGCCTGTGCCTCCAAGCGTTTCTTCATTGCACGGTCGTACAATTGCGATTTAAGCAGGCGCATGGCGTTGTTTCGGTTCTCCAATTGCTTGCGGCTTTCGGTATTCTCGATGAGTATTTCTTCTTCCTCGCCAGTGTCGGGATCAGTGTATTGGTAGCGTAATCGCACGCCCGTTTCCACCTTATTAACGTTCTGACCGCCTGCACCACCACTTCTAAACAGGTCCCACGACACCTTTGAGGGGTCGACATACACCTCGATGGTATCGTCTACCAATGGCGAAACGAACACCGAGGCAAAGCTCGTCATGCGTTTTCCCTGCGCATTATAGGGCGAAACGCGCACTAGCCGGTGTACGCCATTCTCGCTTTTGAGGTAGCCATAGGCATATTCGCCGCCCTCAATTTCCATAGTTACACTCTTAATGCCAGCCTCGTCGCCCTCTTGTAAGTTGCTTATCGTAACCCGATGGCCATGCGATTCGGCCCAACGCATGTACATACGCATCAGCATTTGCGCCCAATCTTGACTTTCGGTGCCGCCTGCGCCAGAGTTTATTTTCAGCACGCAGTCCATTGGGTCTTCCTTTTGGCGCAGCATATTCATCAGTTCTAGGTTCTCGATAGCCGTTATCGCCTTGCGATAATCCTCGTCCACCTCCTCTTCTGTCACCATTTCATCGTGGTAGAAGTCGAAAGCCAGCTGCAATTCGTCTGCTGCCTGGCGCACTTCCTTATATCCCACAATCCATTTTTCAATGCCTTTCACCTTTTTCATCTGCTCTTGGGCACGTGCGGGGTCGTCCCAGAAGTCGGGAGCTTGCGTTCGTAGCTCCTCTTCTTCCAGCTCCACCCGCTTTCGGTCGATGTCCAAGTAGCGGTGTAAGGCCTCAGCCCGTTCTTGTATATCCTTAAGTTGGTCTGCTGTAATCATGCTTTGCGTTATTGGTTCCCCATAAATCAGAGGTCCGCCTTGCGGAACTTAGCCAAGTTTTTGCAGGCGATGAGGGGCAAAAACCGTCCATTTCATCGTGCATCGGAGGGCTTGGGGATATTTGTTCTTCTCGTTATACTCCTATTTATATATAATGTGTGCGGTGTCGAATTGAGTTTTTACTCCTCGTACATCTTGTCGATAAGTTCCTTATAATTGGCCAAGATAACGGGGCGACGCAGTTTCAGCGTGTTGGTTAGTTCGCCATTCTCCATGCTGAAATGGTGAGGAATAAGCGTTATGCGCTTGATTTGCTCGTAGGGCGACAGCTGTTGCACAAGCGTGTGAATGCGGTCGAGCATCATTTGGTGTATCTGGTGGTTGGCGCAAAGGTCTTCGCGCGAGTCAAATGCGATGTTATGGGCATGCGCATACTCCTCAACCACCCTAAATTCGGGTACCACCAAGGCAGCAACAAACTTGCGTTCGTCGGCCACTACGGCCACTTGGTCGATGTATTTATCCACCAAGAGCAACGCCTCTATCATCTGCGGAGCGATATATTTGCCGTTCGACGTCTTATAAAGGTCCTTTAAACGTTCGGTAAGAAACAGCTCGCCATTCTTGATGTAGCCAGCATCGCCCGTTCGGAAGAACCCATCCTTATCGAATATCTTACTGTTAAGCGCCTCTCGCTTGTAATATCCCTTAGTGATGGTTGGGCCTTTTAACAACACTTCGTTGTTCTCGCCAATCTTTATTTGCAGTCCGCTGATAACCCTCCCCACCGAACCGAGAGTGTAAGGTTTGTCTACATGGTCGCACGAAACGGTGGCAAGACTTTCGGTTAAGCCATAACCCACCATCATACAAAGCCCTATGGAATGCACAAACTCTTCCACTTCTGCCGACACTCTCGCACCAGCCGTGGGGAAGATGTTGGCGTTTTCAAGCCCCAATTGTTTGCGCACAAGGCTTAATACCGTACGATTGAGCATCTTGTACTCCATTCGCAAGTGCAATGGCGGGCGTTTTCCGCGGCTCAGATAATAAACATTATGCCGCCTACCAACAGCCAAAGCATGCTTAAACAGGCGCCGTTGCAGTGGCGATGCAGCCTCCATGCGCTCTTTTACGCCCGTATACACCTTTTCCCAGAAACGCGGAACCGACGACATGCACGTTGGATGTGTCTGCCGCATCGAGTCTTGTATCTCGTGTGGGTTGGTATTGATGATGAGTTGCGCTCCCTCCGAGAGTGCCAGGTATGCCCAAGCACGCTCAAAGATGTGCGTGTATGGCAAGAAACTAATTACTCTGTCTTTCTCGCCAACGGGCACACATTCGTCATTGGCTTTCAGTGCCGCATGGTATTGACCGTAAGTAAGCATTACTCCCTTGCTATCACCAGTTGTTCCGCTGGTATAAAGTATGTTACAAAGGTCGTTGTCGCTGGCATCGGCCCATCTCCGTTCCACTTCGCTTTGCCGTGGCAGGTTTTCGCCCAGTTTCAAGAAGTCGTCGAAGTACAAGGCGTTGGGGTCGTGGGTGCTGATGCGTACGTTGCGGTCGAACACCACGATGCGTTCTAGCGAATGACAAAGTGCGAACACTCGGTGGGCCTTATCATACTGTTCTTGTTCGCCAACGAAGATGAAACGCACTTGCGCATCGTTCACAACAAACTGCACCTGCTGTTCGCTACTGGTTGCATAGAGCGGCACAGTAACGGTGCGAACACCATACGCGCCGAAGTCTGTATAGAGATATTGCAGGCAATTCTGCGAGAACACGGCGATATTTTCTTGCGGTTTCACGCCAAAGTTGAGCAAGGCATTGCTTACTTGTTTCACGCGCAGAGAGAAATGGTTCCACGATATGGTTTTCCATTCGTTCGCTCCAAAGGGTTTGAACGTCAGTGCGGGTGCGTCGCCATACTTGCGCGCTTGCTCATGAACGAGCATTGAGAGGTGGCATCTTGTCTGCATACTGGCTATTGATTTGATTGCAAAGATAATATAAATCTGCCAAAACGATGTGAACGACCGCATTTAAATTATGCCATGCGCCTTTGTTCATGCCTTTGCGCCCACCTTATTGCCCGAAGTGGCCGCGCAAGACGCTGTTCGTCGTTTTTCGCCTTAGCTAAAATGGAACAGGCTTTTGCGCGCCAAGAGACAAGCGCCAGTAACGCCAGCCTTACCTTGCAGCTTGGAAAGCACGATGGCCGAGTCGCGATTAACCATGTTGAGCGAGTATTTCC
>CAUPVH010000107.1:0-5892 GCA_963514635.1 uncultured Prevotella sp.
TGTTGGAATAAGATTAAACGATGCCCTAATGAGACCTTGTTAGGAATAAAAAAATGGGTTGCAATTGGGAGATTTGTCCAATTGTAACCCATTAATCGTATTGTTAAAATGCAACTTTCAATTAAATGTCTACAAGTAGATGTCTTAGAACGCATCACTTGCGCGCAACAGAACGCAAGTTGTTGCCGTTATGCTTTCAGGTCGTTTTGATACCAATCAAATAGTTTCGCAACGCCATCGGCAATCTCCACCTTGTGTTTCCAGCCAAGATTGTTCAGCTTTGTAACATCGGTGAGTTTGCGTGGAGTGCCATCTGGTTTGGTAGAGTCGAACTGAATGTCGCCCTTAAAATCCACAGCCATTGCTATAAGTATTGCCAATTCTTTGATGGTAATCTCTTTTCCTGTACCAACATTGATGTGACAGTTCCTTATTTCGCCCAATGCGGGAATGGCACCACCACGCCCTGCGTTCGAGTTTCGGTCGTTTTGGCCATTGGTTTCCGCTCCATAGAAAACCGAAGAGTATTTCTCGATGCCGATGATGTCGCTGAAATCCACGTTAAGCAGTACGTGTACGCTGGCGTCGGCCATGTCTTCGCTCCACAAAAACTCGCGAAGTGGGTTGCCCGTACCCCACAGTTGCACAGCATTATCGGCAATACCATATTTGGAGAGCACCTCTAATATACATTGTTCTTGGGCAGTACCGTCAACACCTTCCACTGGGCGTTTGTTTAAGTCGGCGCGAATAGCTTGCCAATTGCCTTCGTTGATAAGCTTGGCAAGGTAAATTTTTCGCATCATGGCCGGCATAACGTGGCTGTTTTCCAAGTGAAAATTGTCGTTTGGCCCGTATAAGTTGGTGGGCATCACGGCAATATAGTTCGTGCCATACTGCAAATTGTAGCTCTCGCACATTTTCAGTCCCGATATTTTGGCTAGTGCATACTCCTCGTTGGTGTATTCCAGGGGCGAAGTAAGCAGCTCGTCTTCCTTTATCGGCTGGGTGGCGTTTTTGGGATAGATACATGTTGACCCCAAAAAGAGCAGCTTTTTAACGTTGTGGCGAAATGATTCGCTAATTACGTTGCACTGCATCTGCATGTTCAGCATGATGAAGTCGGCCCGATATAGCGAGTTGGCCATGATGCCTCCCACGTGTGCAGCGGCCAAAACCACGGCTTCGGGCTGCTCTTCGTCGAAGAAAGCACGCACTTGCGCTTGGTTGGTGAGGTCTAGTTCGCTGTGTGTTCGCCCCACAAGGTTGTGATACCCCCTTGTTTCGAGGTTCTTCCAAATGGCCGACCCAACAAGTCCGCGGTGTCCGGCCACATATATTTTCGTATCTTTACGTAGCATTTTGCTGGTTAAATGGGGCGGCCTATTCGGGCATTTGCGCCTTGATATATAGTTTTTTAACGAACAACATATCGTGTTCTACCATCTTTTTAATCAATTCGTTGAAAGACGTTTTGGTAGGATTCCATCCTAACTTCGTCCTTGCTTTTGTGGGATCGCCAAGAAGTTGGTCAACCTCGCATGGACGGAAGTATTTGGGATCTACCTCAATGAGAACGCGATTGGTTTGAACGTCGATACCTTTCTCGTTTACACCTTGGCCTTCCCAACGAATATCAATCCCTGCTTCTTTAAAAGCAAGCTCGCAGAACTCGCGAACGGTGTGCATTTCGCCCGTAGCGATAACAAAGTCTTCGGGTTGTTCTTGTTGTAGCATCATCCACATACATTCCACATAGTCTTTGGCATATCCCCAATCGCGCTTGGCATCGAGGTTACCCAAATAAAGCTTGTCTTGAAAGCCTTGTTTGATGCGACATGCAGCGAGCGTAATCTTGCGCGTAACGAAGGTTTCGCCCCTTCGTTCGCTCTCGTGGTTGAACAAGATGCCGTTGCAGCAATACATGCCGTAGCTTTCGCGATAGTTTTTCACAATCCAAAAGCCGTATAGCTTGGCCACAGCATAGGGCGAACGGGGATAGAAAGGTGTGGTTTCTTTCTGCGGAACCTCTTGCACCTTGCCGTAAAGTTCGGAAGTGGAGGCCTGATAGATGCGACATTGCTTTTCTAGTCCGCAGATACGTACGGCCTCAAGCAATCGCAATACGCCCGTTGCATCAACATCGGCAGTGTATTCGGGTACTTCGAACGACACTTTCACGTGGCTTTGTGCAGCCAAGTTGTATATTTCGGTGGGACGAACTTCGCCAATGATGCGGATAAGCGACGACGAATCGGTCATGTCGGCCCAGTGCAGGTTGATGGGGCGCTGCTTTTTCATGTCCCTAACCCATTCGTCTAGGTAGAGGTGTTCTATCCTCCCCGTGTTGAACGACGACGAACGTCTTAGCAATCCATGTACATCGTACCCCTTCTCGCTTAAGAGTTCAGCCAGATAACTGCCGTCTTGACCGGTGATGCCTGTTATGAGCGCAACTTTTCTTTCCATGTTGTATAAAGTATGTTATTCGCTGAATTGTTTTATACGTTGTTCTTCACTTCGCTTGCAAATAAGCAAAATGCCATCTTGTTCGGCCACGATACAATCGTCGAGCCCTTGTATCACCACACGTTGTTCTTGGGTGGTGTGCACGATGCAATTGTGCGAATCGTATAGCTTAATGTTGTTTCCGATGCAGGCATTACCATAAAGGTCGCGCTTAGACTGCTCCCAAAGGCTGCCCCAAGTGCCTAAATCGCTCCACCCGAACTCGGCAGGACAAACGAAAATCTCTTCTGCTTTCTCCATGATGGCATAGTCTACCGAGATGTTTTCGCACTGTGGGTAGGTTTCGTCAATCTTCGTTTGCTCTTCGTTTGTTCCATAATAGGGCATCAATCCTTCGAAAAGCTTGCTCATTGCAGGCTGATAAACCCTGAATGCGTTGACAATGGTGTGTACGCTCCAAATGAAAATGCCTGCATTCCAGAAATAGTTGTTCTTGCTGATATATTCTGTTGCCGTGGGCAGGTCGGGTTTTTCGCGGAACGAATCGACTCTGAACACCTCGGTATTACGAGCCGAATTGACGCTGAGATCGGCCTGAATGTATCCGTATCCCGTTTCGGGGCGTGTGGGTTTCATGCCTAATGTTAGTATGGCGTCTGTTTCGCTAGTGAATTTAAGGCATGAATTAACCACGCGTCTAAACTCCTGTACGTCGGTCACCACATGGTCGCTAGGGGTGACAATGACGTTAGCGCCTGGGCATTCTTTTTTTATTCGCCAGCTAACGTATGCGATACAGGGGGCTGTGTTGCGCCTACATGGTTCGAGTAAGATGTGGCTTGGGTCGATTTCGGGAAGCTGCTCGGCCACTAAGCTTTGGTATTTCTTGTTGGTTACAATCCATACGTTCGACGGAGGGCATACAGTTGCAAACCTATCGAGCGTGAGTTGCAACAACGAACGCCCCGTGCCAAGTACGTCGATAAATTGCTTTGGGTTCTCTTCGGTGCTCATTGGCCAGAACCTACTGCCAACTCCACCTGCCATGATGACGAGATGATTAAAATTGTTCGTGCTCATAAAATCGTTATATTTATATCCTTGCAGGGTTTGGCGGCAGGCAAAAAACAGGCTATTCTTTGTTTTGTTTTGCGGCATTCGCTTGTAGATGAGCGGTTATTGTGCCTGCGCATTCCCTTGTATATTGTGCTGATTGTTAATTGTTTGAAACAAGGCATAACGCTTTCTGCCTTATTGTTCACCGTTCTTAATCTGGTGAAGGCCATGTAATGACAATTCGTTTTTATCGTTCATTAAGTGCTGTGTGCTTATTTTTCCAAGCTTTCACCGCAGGCAAAGTTAGCGTTTTTTTTTAAGCCTACAAAAACATTTCGGCATTTCTTTTTGCAAGGTGGTACGGCTTGGCACACTTCTTGGTGTTAATACATTGGCAAAAACTTGCGTATCTGTTTTTTTTTCATTACCTTTGCAAGGTTTTACGGCATGTTTTAATAAACAAGTTAACGGACATTTAAAATTGATGTGAGGTTACAAAATGAGGCAATTAAAAATTCAAAAAAGCATTACCAATCGTTCTAGTGAGGCACTTGACAAATACCTTGTTGAGATAGGAAGGGCTCCATTGATTTCAATTGACGAGGAGATAGAGCTTGCCCAAAAGATAAGGAAGGGTGGCCCCGAGGGCGAGAAAGCAAAAGACAAGCTGGTTACGGCCAATCTACGCTTTGTTGTGTCTGTTGCGAAACAGTATCAACATCAAGGGTTGACGCTTACCGACTTGATAGACGAGGGTAATATTGGGTTGATTAAGGCTGCACAAAAGTTCGACGAGACACGCGGTTTCAAGTTCATCTCGTACGCCGTTTGGTGGATACGCCAAAGCATCCTTCAAGCCATTGCTGAACAAAGTCGTATTGTGAGGCTACCCCTCAACCAAGTTGGCTCGCTCAACAAAATCAATCACGAGATAAATAAGTTTGAACAAGAAAACCAACGTCACCCTTCCGTTTCCGAATTGTCGGATGCAACAAACATCGATGAGGAGAAAATCGGACAGAGCCTGATGGCAGACGGACACCACGTGAGCATTGATGCGCCTTTCCAAGATGGCGAAGACAATTGCATGCTTGACGTGATGGCTTCTGGCGACGATAGCCGAACAGACAAGCAAGCCGACCACGAGTCGATGGCACTTGAACTGAATAGCGTTTTGGCAAAGGTGCTTAAAGATAGGGAAATAACCATTATCCGAGAGTGTTTTGGCATTGGCTGCCACGAAAAGGGACTGGAAGAGATTGGCGACCAGCTAGGTTTGACACGTGAACGCGTGAGACAAATACGCGAAAAAAGCATTGCCAAACTGCGCGACAGCGGCAACGCAAAGATTTTAATGAAATATCTGGGCTAACACATTGCCCTTAACAATGATTACAAACATCCTGCCATTACTGGTGGGATGTTTCTTTTTTATGAGCTGTTGCCCAATCACCCGTTCTTCTTGCCTTAGCGTCTACTTGGTGTTATCCTGCGATTACTTGGCTTTTTTCTAGTATTCGTATGATTTGCATGTGTTTCTGCTGTCTAGCATAATAGAGCGCAGCTCGCCCCTCTTCGTCTTTTATTCCTTTCTTTGCTCCATATTTCAACAGCAACAGAACCATATCTTTATTCCCTTCCATGACGGCTTTGATTAGCGGACATTCGATATGGTCGCCACCTAAGTAGCCCAATCCATTGGCTTTTGCACCATGTTTTAATAGTAGCGAGGCTATTGCAACATTGTTTACGTAGCAACTTGCCACCAACGGGCACAAGCCATTCTCGTTGTAAGGCCTGTTTGGGTCTGCTCCCATAGCCAGTAACTGTTTCACCAAACGTTCATCTTCATTGTCTATAACCATATAAAGCGCATCATATATAAATACCTCGTCGGAAAAAAACTCGTCTATATTCGCTTGCATGGCAATCAGTTTCTGTATGGCAGGCTTGTTTTTATATAGACACGCATAGCCTAACAGCGAATAGGAGTGGTAAGAATCCAAGGGAATAAAGGAGTCTACATTGTTTATATACTTCATATTGGCTGCCAATTCAGCCAGATTGTAGGTTTTTATTGCCTTTATTGCCGAGCGGTAATAATCTTTATGCACAGCGTTTTGGGCATGTCCCAGACTGGCCATGCAGAGCAAAAGGAGTGCAAAGAAGAGCGTCCTCTTCATTAGTTACTGTATATTATTATGTTAATTGCACGCCGCCATTTAATCATCAAACAATCTAAGCCTATTTTTACGCGCCTCTTCTATGGGCAACAGCTTTTGTTGCTTGTCTTGATAGCCCGCCCTTAGGCTTTCATATTTGTCGTTCAATTCATTAACATAGGCTGTTTCTTCACCCTTGTTCAGC
>CAUPVH010000108.1:0-5877 GCA_963514635.1 uncultured Prevotella sp.
ATTGAGAAAGTTAAGACACATAATAAATATTATTTTATGGGCTGTGGTTGGCCTGTACTTCGTTTTTGTGGTTTTGCTGCATGTTCCCTTCATTCAGGCTTTTGTTGGGAACACCATCGGCGACGCCCTTTCGGAGAAGTTGGGTACTCACGTGTCGGTGGGCAAGGTGGATTTAGGCTTTCTTAACCGAATTATCATCGACGATCTCGTTATCAACGACCAGCAAAACCAGCGCATGCTCGAAGCCACACGGCTCTCGACAAAGCTTGATTACGCCGCGCTTGCTGCGGGAAAAATCCACATTTCGTCTGTTCAGCTGTTCGGATTAAAAGCCAACCTTTATAAGAAGTCGGCGCAAAGCCAGCCCAATTTCCAATTCGCGCTCGATTCATTGGCGTCCAAAGACACTACTTCTAACACTCCTCTCGACCTCCGTATCAACACGCTTATCATCCGAAGGGGCAGTGTTAGCTACAATCAGCTCGACAAACCCAAGACCAACACGTTCTCTCCCAACCACATTTCAGCAACCGACATCAGCGCACACATTGCGCTCGACGCCCTTACCAACGACAGTGTGAACCTCAATATTAAGGATTTGTCGTTCAAAGAGCAGTCGGGACTGCACGTTAAAGCCCTTACAGGCGAACTTACGGCCAACAGGCAACGGGCAAGCCTGCTGCATTTAACCTGCGTTTTGCCCTACACCAGCATCAGTTTCGGGCAAATCACGGCCACATATGCCTTCAATGGAACCGAATTTCAGTCGCCTTCTTTCCAGTTTAGTGGCAGTTTGCAAAGGTCAAAACTCACCTTGGCCGACCTTGCTTGTTTCTTACCCGAACTGAAAACCTCTACTAAGCCCTTCTTTCTGCAAGCCGCCGTGTCGGGCACAAGCACTTCCCTACGTGTGAAAACGCTCGAAATATCGTCGCACGCGAACAATTTTTCACTCCAAGCCAACGGCTCTATCAGCAATTGGACATCCAAATTGCGCTGGGCCACCAACATCAGGCGACTTCGCGTGAGTGCCGAGGGCGTGCAATTTCTTTCCGACAACTTCGCCAACCACTTCAAAGTGCCTGCCGTTATCGGCCGTTTGGGCAACATCGACTATATTGGCGAGGTTGGCGGCTATGGACAAGACGTGGCCACAAAGGGTATCATACGCACCGATGCAGGCACCGCAACCGTGGCTTTTGGCCGGCATAACAACAATTTTTCGGGCAGAGTGGAAACCAACGCCCTAGATCTCGGCAAGATTTTGGCCGACAAACGCTTTGGAAACATTTCCACACAAATAGACGTCGACGGCAAGCTGCCCGCACGCGGCTCGGTATATGTAAAGGCGAAAGGCGACGTTAAGGAGTTTTTCTACAACGCATACAGCTACAAGAACATCGCCGTAGACGGCGAATGGAACAACGGAACCTTCGACGGAAAGCTAAATGTCAAAGACCCCAACGTTAATTTCGACCTGCAAGGACAGTTCAACCTGGCATCGAAACAGCCCTTTGCCAAGCTAAAAGCCGAAGTAACAAACTTCAATCCCGCTGCCCTAAGCCTCACAAAGCAATGGCCCAACACGCAATTTAGCTTTGCTGTAATGGCCGACATCAAGGGAAACTCGCTCAATACGGCCAACGGAAGGGTACAGCTAGACCGCTTTGCGATGGTTTCAGATACGAAAAGCTATAAGCTTAACGCCATATCCGTAGACGTAAGCAACAACAACCAGCTGCATTCGCTAGCGGTGAACAGCGATTTTGGCAACATTCTGCTAACGGGCAAGTACGATTACAACACGCTGGCACAAAGTCTAACCAACCTAATCGGCAGCAAAGTGCCCACCATGCCCGGCCTTCCCAAGGTTACAAACGCCCAAACCAACAACTTCACTATCAGCGCCAACGTAGACAACACCGACTGGCTGCAACACATTTTCAATGGTCCGCTGAGCATCAAGCAGCCCGTTAACTTCGCCGCAAGCATGAACGATGTGCAAAAAACGCTCAACATCAGCCTTAAAGCGCCCTGTTTCACCTACGACGGGCACCACATTGACGGCGGCGAAATGACAGTAAGCACGCTGAACGACACGTTAAGACTTGCTGCAAAGGCCACAAGCGTGGCCGAAAACGGCAAAAAGATTTGGTGCAGCGTGCAAGCTAAGGCGGCCGACAACAAGATTTCGTCTACCGTTTCGTTCGACAACCTACGCAAACCCTTACTAAAAGGCGAACTGAAATGGCAAACCACATTCTTTAAGAACGATGCCGGCGAAGCTACTGCCCAAGCAACGTTCCAACAATCGGGCATAACGGTGGGCGATGCCATTTGGGAAGTGAAACCTTCGCAGGTAACATATAGCAAAAATCGCGTGCAGTTCGACAAGTTCGCCGTTGCGCGCGGCAAGCAACTTATTGCCATAGACGGAGCGGCCACCAACAATGCGCACGACTCATTGATGGTAGACCTTAAAGATGTAGACGTTAGCTACATTCTCAACCTTGTTAATTTCCATGCCGTAGAGTTTGGTGGGCGCGCCACAGGTACAGCCATTGTGAAGACACCTTTCACAAATCCCGATGCCTATGCCAACCTGCGGGTGAACGATTTCACCTTCGAAGAGGGCGACATGGGCACGCTGGTTGCTGGGGTTAAGTTCAACAACGAGAAAGGAAACGTGGAAATAGATGCCATGGCCAGCGACGGACTGAACGCCAGAACCTTTATCAACGGTTATGTTTCGCCCAAGCACAACAACATCGACCTAGCCATCAAGGCCAACAACACCAACATTGCCTTTATGGAAACCTTTTGCAAGAGTTTCATGCACGGCGTTAAGGCCTACGCCAACGGCGAGGTGCGCCTATCGGGACCATTAAGCCACATCAATCTTACTGGGCGGTTGGTGGCCAACGGCAGCTTTACCATGACCCCATTGAACACCATTTACACACTGACAAACGACACCGTGCGCTTTGTACCCAACAGGATAGACCTCAACGCCTGTCGCTTTACCGACCGAAACGGAAATGTTGGCACGCTAAGCGGCGAAATTAGGCACGACCACCTTACCGACCTAAGCTACAACCTCAGTGTAAAAGCCAACAATTTACTGGCATACGACACCAAGACCTTTGGCGAAAACACCTTCTATGGAACGGTATTCGCTACGGGAACTTGTAACATTAGAGGGCGAAGCGGTGAAGTAAACATCGACATCGATGCCACACCCAACCGCAATTCGGTACTGGTTTACAATGCGGCCAGCCCAGAAGCCGTAAGCAACAACTCGTTCATTCATTGGGGTTCTGATGCGCTGCTCACTGCCGAAGAGCAAAAAGCGCAGGAAGACAACACCGAAAACCAAGAAAATAAAGACAACAACGCGGCCGACATACCCTCCGACTTGCACCTCAACTTCTTGGTGAATTGCACGCCCGATGCCACCATACGCCTCATCATGGACAAGCAAAGCGGCGACTACATCTCGCTAAACGGATATGGCGTGCTAAGGGCCACCTATTATAATAAAGGTGCATTCGACATGTTTGGCAACTTCGCCATCGACCACGGCGTGTATAAGCTCACCATTCAAAACGTGATTAAGAAAGATTTCACCTTCGAACCGGGCAGCACCATCGCCTTTAATGGTGACCCGTATGCAGCCCGTCTCAACATGAAGGCCATCTACACGGCCAACGGCGTGAGCCTTTCCGACCTCAACCTTGGCAAGAGCTTCTCCAACAACAACATTCGCGTTAACTGCCTGATGAACATCACAGGCACCCCAGCCGCGCCCAAAGTGTCGTTCGACCTCGACTTGCCCACCGTCAATTCTAACGCCAAACAAATGATATATAGCCTTATCAATGGCGAAGAAGAAATGAATCAGCAGGTGCTTTACCTTCTGGCCGTGGGTCGTTTCTATACGCAGGGCCGCAACAATGCCGACTTGGGCAATAGCAGCACACAAAGCACAACATCGTTGGCCATGCAAAGTTTGCTTAGCAGCACACTTAGTCAGCAGCTTAACAACGTGCTTGGAACGGTTGTAAACAACACCAACTGGAACTTCGGGGCAAACATTGCCACAGGCGACGATGGTTGGGGCAATGCCGAATACGAAGGATTGCTCAGCGGTAGGCTGCTCAACAACCGCCTGCTTATTAATGGTCAGTTTGGTTATCGCGACAACGTGAACACCACCAAGAGTTTCATTGGCGACTTCGACATCCGCTATCTGCTATTCCCAAGCGGCAACATGGCCATCAAGATGTACAACCAAACCAACGAACGCTACTTTACGCGCAACAGCTTGAACACGCAAGGCATTGGCTTGATTTTGAAAAAAGACTTCAACGGCTGGAAAGACCTCCTTGGAATAACAAGCCGAAAGAAGAAAAAAGCCAAGGCCGCAAAGAAGAAATAGCGGTATTGCCTGCGCATTGAACATGCTTAATGGATGTTCGGCGCGGCAAAACCGCCCCTCGCCTACCCCCTTATGCCCCCTTATATATCAGCTTGTCTACTCATCAACTGGTTAACTTGTCAACCCGACAACAAGTTAACTGGTTAACTTATCTACTTATTAACTTGTCAATTCGTCTACTGGTTAACTTGTCTACTCGTCTACAGGTTAACTTGTCTACTTGTAAATTTGTCAACTCATCAACTGGTTATCCAATCAACTCACCATCCCCTTTTTGTCATCTTTTCAGCACAAACTCCAACACAAAAAGTGGCATTAAAATCATCCAGCCTGCCACTCGGCCGCAAATAATGGAGTATTGCAAGGGGTTATTAAGGTAAAAATGGACACTGCACACAACAGTGTGCAAGCCAGTTGAATACTGCATAAATACACAAACGATGCAAAACAATTGCGATTTTGCAGTAAAAAGTAAGGCAAAATGCAGCAAAACGCAGTGCAAAGTGCCGCTAAACGCAATGCAAAACACGGCAAAACGCAAGGTAAAATGCAGCAAAACGCAAGGTAAAACGCTACAAAACGCAGGATAAAATGCCGCAAATTGCAAGCCAAAGGTGAAAAATAGCAATCCCCCCAGAGGTGATGTTATGTTTATACGGCATGTTTATACGGCATAAAAATACAGGCCGCAAATGCAAAACTGCTGCACCAAAACATGGTAAATTCGATGCAAAATGCCCATTATGGGATGCAAAACGCCCATTTTGGAGGTGATAAAATTGGCGAGTCTCGGAGCAAAGAGAAAGGCAAAGTGGTGCAAAACGCACCCAAATGTGCAAATTTGGACAGAACAAAACGGCCACAAAAGCACAATACAGCCGCTAAATGTATGGTTTAAGACTGCAATTCGCGCTAGAATGGAGCGGCGAAAAAGAGTGTTTTGTAAAATATATTTACCAAACTTAGACTATCCTAAAAAACCTCCCCACAAATTTCCCCTTACCGCCCTACTGCTTACCATCTTACTACTTACCACCCTACCACTTACTTCTTACTACCCTACTACATCCCACGCTACTACTTACTACCTTACTCCTTACTACTCTACTCCTTACTACTCTACTACCAACCACCCTACCACTTTCATTAATCGCACAGAATGGATGCCACAACACACCGCTTTTCCTTCAACAATGCAAGCGAACAGTTGGTTATTAATGAGTTAATGGATGGAACACACCTTATATATATAAATCCGACAAAGGCTGCACAGACGGTTCGGCAGCTAAAATAGCGGCGAAATCGAAAAAAAAGGCGGAAATAATTTGCAGGTTCGAAAAAACATAGTACCTTTGCAGCGCATTTAGAGAAATGCCTTAGTAAAAACAAGCTGCGGGAATAGCTCAGTTGGTAGAGCACAACCTTGCCAAGGTTGGGGT
>CAUPVH010000109.1:0-5852 GCA_963514635.1 uncultured Prevotella sp.
ACGACAAAACTCCATATAATGCGATTCAAGCCTTATTTAAGGTTTGATAAATTGACATGCACTGTATATATTGGTTATCGCTGAATAGTTACTTAATTTGGTAGCAAAGAAAATAAACGTTAATTTTGCATGCGTATTTTAGAGATAGGAGTTGAAAGGATTAAGAGGATAAAACAAATCATAGTTGCATTCATGCATTAAGGAAGGAATGCCTATCAAGGATAACGGGCGTAAAGCACATGAAGGATAATACTTCTGTTGTTCGGAAGTTTAAAGCGACTTGTGGGTTGTTAATAGGGTTGCTGTTATCACCGTGATGATGAGAGAATATTTGGTAAGCAGGTGCTTATCCTTTGCGCGTATAGCAAATGCTGAATCCTCTTCGCAATTTCACGCGCAAACGTCAGTTGTACGCATTCTCTAGATATGTACTTAAAAGAAAAAAGGATATTAAGAAACGAAATGTATAGTTATGATGAAAGAAAATGTAGGTAGCGTAAAGAAAGTTTATCTTAAACCATTAATGGAGATTTTGTTTTTCGATGTAACATTGTCTATCCTGGCGGGGAGTCCTCCTGTCGGTGGCGGTGCTGGTGAAGCAGGTGACGACACCCCCTTATCTGCCAAACACGATGAATATTTCGAGGAAGATGTATAATTTCGTAGTGGTATTATAAATGGAACAGACAATAAGGAATATATAAAAGAGAATAACGAAATGAAACAACGTTTTTTATTGGTTTTCGTTGTATTAGCTACGATAGTTTTTTCAAGTTGTTCAAATGAGAACACAACACAAGAAAGTGATGTGCAATCCCTGGGTGAAGTGACGGAGTTCGCTTCTGTTGATAGAGGGGTTCTGTTTAAGACGAAGACCCGGACAACGGGTATATATGATGGCTTTAAGATAAAGTTTTATTGGACGTCGGGCGATAAGCTGTGGATCAACAACCCCACAGCTCCGTCAGTGTTTACTCAAAATGTAAAAGACGACATAGACAAGCGTATTGCTGTTAGTAAAGATGGTAAATCAAAATATGCCAACTTCTATTTTTCAGGCACACTTACAGCAAATTCGTATAAGTTGAGATATACGGGGAAAGGAAATCCCGCAAGCGACAAGGTAACCATTAAGTCTCAACAAACGCAGCAATTATCCAACGACGCCTCGCATATTGGTGAAGATGGCGACTGTGGCACGGCAACGGCCAACAAGAATGGCGGGCGATACGAGTTCACACTCGACCATAAGGCAGCCTATCTTACATTCACTCCGTTTTTACTGTCTTGAAGAATTGGATAGCTCCGTAAGGATAATAAACATAAAGGTTTCTGCAAACGAGAACCTCGCAGGCACATTTAACTTCAATGACGAAGGCATACAGACGGCCTCTGTTACTTCTCCCTCTAAGAGTGTTACACTCTCATTGGCGGCCGGATTTAACATTCCCCATTCTATAGACTACGCAAAGTGTGCTGCCATCATGGTAGTTGCACCAGGCACATACACCAACTTTACGGTGGAATATCATCTCAAGGATTTGGAAACGGGCGTAACAGGGACGGTTTCTAAAACATATCCTAGCGTGAAATTAAATGCAGGAAGGAATAAACCTGTGGTGTTCAACTTCACTCTTGACAGGTACGACATGAATTATTATATGTGGGATGCCGGTAAACCTTATTGGGATGGATATACGGGTAAGTTGCCTGTTAAAGATGGAGATCAAGCTCCTTACGAAGGTTCTGGCACCGATCGTTACTACAATGGCAACAACACAGAACTTTACGCAGTTAACGTGTGTAAGGTTTGCCCTAATGCCAACGAGGCCGCTTTGTATGTGTTTAGGGGCAGCCCACACTGGGACGAAACAACACTTTGGGTGAAGAATAAGCACCTATACAAAGGCGGCATGTGGTTTTTGAAACTGAAGTATTGCGATGGAGGCCCTTTTAAATCTCCTGTAAACGCCTACCCTGGCGGTGAAGACTATCGTGCCAACTCGTATTGGTCAACTTGGGACGAAACGAGTAAAACAGTAAAAGGTTCTAGTTGGATAAACAACTCTAACCAGGGTAACCCTGCCGATACCAGCAAATATTTTTATCTCCCTGCCATGGGTTATCTCGATAACAATGCAGGCAAGCAAGGCGTTCTCAAACTAAATACCACAGGCTACCAAGGAGCTTATTGGACGTCAACGTCTGTTCTGTTTGGTGGCTGGTCGCAGCAAGCCATCTGTCTGCATTTCTCTAAAGATCAAGTGGGCTTAGACGCTGACCTGAGATGGTGGGCTTACCCCATTTTTACAGTGGCAGACAAGTAATTCTGGCAGGTTTAAGGGAGATTTTGCCAACGGCTATTTTGCAAAATTCTCCCTTAGGTAACCCATCATAATGTTGGTTGCACATAACATCGGTTAAAAAGGTGTCGGCGTTAAGCCCCACAGCTTAGAACACCATGTTATGTGCAACCATTTCGTTTCTATATAAAAGGTTGTTTAAACCCTAATCGGTCGTTAGGCCGCTTATCAAATATTTTAGGATGTTTCCATCGTTTCTTGTCCATCTTTCGTTTACTTGTCGGTATCTTGCCTGTCTTATTCTCTTGATGTAGCCTGCTACGCCATCAAGAATAATACAGGCAAGATGCTCAATAATCAAAGAAGATTTGCACAGGCTCTAACGGTCGATTGGGGGGGTAAAGTCAGTGAAAATGTGGAGAGATGATGCAAACCGCATGCACTTTCTCCCCCTATTTGCCGTATGCCCCTCGTAACACATCAAACAATTTCAGTTCGGGAAAATTGGGAAGGTGTGTAAACGATGTTGATGAAGTGTGCTCCAAAAGAACAGCCTAGGTCTGGCTTACGCGTGCGTACATTAAATATATAGTGGTATCCTATATAACGGCAAGGACGCTTTTAGAGCCATCTCGAAGATAATCTACTTAAACAGATAAGTTTGCAGGCAGGAAAAACACCGATATGGCGAGCCGCATATCCTGATGATAAGACAACACATAGCACCTTAAATGAGCATGAAAAAGTGAGCACGCCTATTCGCTTGAGATTACAAGTGGTTGATAATTTGCGTGCTGTACGTTTTTTAATTCTTTACGAACAAAATTATAAGTCAATAGAACGCCTGTCAAACTAACTTTGCAGTACAGTCGAACTTAAATGTCTAGGAACCTTATGAACAAAATTAGTTACATTCTCGTGTTGTTGTTTGTATCAGCACAGGCACTTTGTGCACAGACAACACGAACCATAACCGGACGAGTGGTAGATGTAAACAACACGCCACTTATAGGAGCAACCATCTCCGCCTAAGGAGACAAAAGCGGAACAGTTACCGACCTTGAGGGCAATTACACCATTGAAGTGCCGACAGGGACAACCGCACTCGTAGTGAGTTACCTAGGTTACAAACCCCAGACGGTAGGTGTGGCCAGGAAACAGCAAGAACAACAAATATGGCACATTCCCATCAGTGGCATTGGGATGGAACATGGAAAACGAAACATTCATGAAAGGCTTGCCGTGGATAGACCGTTCGAAACTACGCCTGTCGTGGGGAAAGAATGGAAACCAAGCCATCTAACCCTACGATGCGATGGCCACCATGACAGCCCGCCCCTACCTTGACGAGAAAGGACAGCCACTAACGGGATACTACTCGAAGAAACTGGCTGACCCTTCGTTAAGTTGGAAAACAACAGAGCAAGTAAACATAGGATGGGACTTCTCTGTATTTAAAGGAAGATTGGCCGGAAGCATTGACCTATACTTTCAAACACCCACTGCCTGCTGCTGAACAAGGTAATACCGCAGATAAATGGTGCCATCAACATCTTGCAGAATGTAGGGAAAACGTGCGGACAAGGTGTGGAACTGCAACTGTCGAGCGTGAGCCTTAAAACAAAAAACTTTACTTGGCGCACAGACTTCAACATTTCGCACGACCGGAGCAAGACATCAGAATGTAACAACACCCAAAACGAAAAACGATGAAAAAATGAATGCCAACCATACTTCGCAACAACCAACCACCGTGAGATGGACAATTTGTGCAATGCTTTTCGTTGCCACAGCCGTGAATTACATGGATAGGCAAGCCTTGCCGTTAACGTGGAAAGACTTCATCGCACCCGAATTTCATTGGACCGATGAGCATTATGGCAACATCACAGCACTTTTTGCCATTGTTTATGCAGTGGACAATATGTTCTCGGGCAGACTAGTAGATAGGCTTGGAACAAAGAATGGCTATCTCTTGGCTCTTGGCGTATGGTCGGTAGGTGCATGTATGCACGCCTTTTGTGGATGGGCCACTGCCAAATGGATAGGGGTAAGTAGCATAACGCATCTTATTGGCAATGTTGGCGAAATGGCAGCGATGGTTGCGAGCGTAAGCGTTTATTTCTTTATGACAGCACGCGTGGTGTTAGCAGTAGGAGAAATGGGCAATTTTCCCGCAGCGATAAAGGCTACCGCCGAATATTTCCCAAAGGAAGACCGAGCCTTTGCCACTGCCATATTTAACTTTGGAGCTACGATGGATGCACTTGTCGCACCACCTTCTATACCCATATTGACACGTGCATTTCAACAGTTGGGGTTTGGGAATGGATGGGAGTGTGGATGCTGGTGTACAAAGACCTGAAAAATAACGTGCGCGTAAATGCAGAAGAGCGGAAGTATATCTTGCAAGACACACCCACAACCTTGCAGGAAACCGACGTGGCTATGACACAGAAGCTGAACCATAAACCCATGAAATACACGGTATGGCAATGCCTTCGGTTGCCACAAACGTGGGGCATATTCCTTGCCAAATTTCTTACTGATGGGGTTTGGTGGTTCTTCTTGTTTTGGACGCCTGCCTACATTTCTGACGTCTATGGTTTTGCATCAGACTCGGTAGAGGCAAAAATAGCTCTCTTGACGTTGTACAGCATCACAATCCTGGCAATATTCGGGTCACGCCTACCCACAATTCTTCATTCCCGCCTTGGCGGAAACATCCTTAACGCCCCCGCATGAGGGGCATGCTGGTTTTCGCCGCATTCCCCATTCTCGCCCTTCTGGCACAGCCTTTGGGCCAATTGTTTTATTGGAATCCCATCGTCATCATCGGTATTGTGGGTGCTGCTCACCAATCATGGTCGGCCAACCTCTATTCTGTTGGTAGCGACCTATTCCCAAGAGAATCTGTGGCCACCATTACGGGAATCAACGGTTTGGCTGGTGGGCAGAGCGTAGGCCTTATCAACCTTATATCAGGCAAGCTGTTTCGTTATACCGAAGTTGCCCAAACCTGTTATGTGGGCTTTCAGGGAAAGGCAGCAGGCTACTTTATGGTGTTCAGCTATTGTGCCGTTGCCTACCTCGTGGGCTGGTGCATGCTATGGCTCTTCACAACAAGGGTAAAGCGGCCTTAGGGTTCTTCCTGTCTCTTGTCGCGAAGTTGTGACCTAAGCGTTGTTGTGAAAAAAACTCGGTCCGGTCTGCATCATGTTTCAATTGTCATTGAAGTCGTCTTGACTTTAAATATTTCTACAACCTGAGAGAAGTTTATGTCTTTATACTGTAAAACCAGGATACTCACCCCGCTCATGTACGAAGTTCCTGGACAAAGATACGATAAAACCAGAAATGTTGCCCCATTTGTCTGTGGCAAAACGTGGCTATGTTTCAGAAAGCGACCCTGGCGGAAGTTATTCCATACGTTCTCTACACGTTGAGAGCTTGGCTGCCAATGGCAGATTACTTCTGCGTTTGCATGGTGTTGCCTCCGTTGGCCGTGGGCAGCATGCCCTGCAACCGCTTGCACTGGCGGTAGCAAGC
>CAUPVH010000110.1:0-5848 GCA_963514635.1 uncultured Prevotella sp.
GAGTTAGGGAGTTAAGCCAAATGCTTAGGTGGCGTTAGCCATTTTTTCACCTTTTCACTTTTTCACCTTTAAAGGGCGTTAGCCATTTTTTCACCCTTTCACTTTTTCACCTTTTCACCCTTTCCCCTTTTCCCCTTTCCCCTTTTCACCTTTAACTATTTAAGCAGTTCCATCGGACTAACCCCGAATTGGTCTTTAAAGCATTTGGTGAAATAGGATGGCGAGGTGAAACCCACTTGGTAAGCCACCTCGGACACCGATGTTGCACCACCCTCAATCAGCTTACGTGCACGATTTACGCGCGTGGCACGAATGAGTTCCACAGGACTAAGCCCCGTTAATGCCTTCACTTTGCGATAAAGTTGCACCCTACTAAGGTCTACCGCGGCGCCTAATTGCTCCACCCCAAAGTCGTTATTGCTGATGTTGCGGTGTATTTCGCTGCGTATTTTGCTCACAAACTCCTTGTCGGGTGTGCTTATCTCCTCCTTCGCCAGTTCGTCTGCGCCCGCAAAAACCTGTTTTAGTTGCTTACGACTTTGTAGCAAGTTGTGGATGCGCGCCAACAACAAGGGCGCACTGAACGGCTTGGTGATGTAGGCATCTGCACCATGTTCGTAGCCGGCGATGCGTTGTTCGTCGAGTGTTCGCGCAGTGAGCAGTATCACGGGGATGTGACTTGTGGCCGTGGTTTGTTTCAGTCGGCTACACAATTCAAGGCCATCCATCTGCGGCATCATCACGTCGCTCACCACCAAGTCGGGGATATTCAGTTCCGCCATCTGCAAAGCCACCACGCCGTTAGGCGCAGTAAGCACGCGATAATGCGTTTCGAGCAGCGTGCGTGCCATTTGGCAAACGTCGTCGTTGTCGTCGGCGAAGAGGATGGTAGGCCGACTTGGGTCGATGTTTTCTTCGAAAATGCTTTGCAACTGCGGAGCATCGGCCTTTGTTGTGGCGGGCGATGCGGGCAAGATGAAAGCCTGTGGCTCGGCAATCGGCGACTGTTCGGCGGCCGATGTCGGCGTTTCGGTCTGCAAATTCAGCGGCAAATGCACGGTAAACACCGTTGTTCCTTCTACCTTACTGCTAACGCCGATGTGTCCGCCGTGCATGTCTACAAAGGCTTTTGCCAAGGCTAGGCCAATGCCCGTGCCGCCTTCGCTGTGTTGCGGTTGGTAAAAACGCTCGAAGATGTGGGGCAAATCGCCCTCGGCAATGCCCTCGCCCGTGTTGGTTACGCTTAGCGTTGCCGTGCCTTGTGGCGTGTCGGCAGTTAGTTCAACGCTGATTTCGCCCGCTACTGGCGTAAACTTCACGGCGTTAGAAAGGATGTTGCTCACCACCCTTTCCACCTTTCCTGCATCTATTTTGGCGGTTACGTGTTCGGGCAGACGGCAAGAAAGCCTGATGCGCTTGTGCTCGGCAGCTGCCACAAACTCGCTCACAACGTTGCCAGCCAGTGCAGCAAGGTCGGTTTCGGCCAGCTGCAAGGTCATCTTTCCGCCCTCAACTTTCCTGAAATCCAGTATTTGGTTGATGAGTTTTAGCAGCGTTCGCACGTTTCGATGCGCCACTTCGAGCAGCCCACGTTGTACCTTCGACAGTTGGTTTTCGGCCAAAAGCTGTTCCACTGGGGTTTCGATAAGGGTTAAAGGCGTACGCAATTCGTGGCTCACGTTGGTGAAAAACATCAGCTTAGCCTGCGTGGCAGCCTCTATTTCGCGGTTCTTTTCTTCCAATTTTTCGTTGAGTTTCGCTTTCGCGAAATAGGCTTTCAGCACGAAGAAAGCGAAAACCATGAGGATAAGCACCAACAGAACGCCCAACACGAGGATGGTTTTCTGGTTGCTATATTGCGCCATACTCTCGTCTATACGGTGGTTTAGGCGTTGCATCTTGTTGTCGAGCAGGGTTAGTTCGGCCCATTGTTGCAAGGCACTTTCGGCATTGTTGGCATCTATCACGCCCGTTTGCAAGATGGTTTCGCGCCGAAAGGGTCGCCCTTCCAATATGTTCATAGCCAGTTTCAGCACCTCGTCGCCATGCGTAGGATAAACGAATGTGGCTAAGAAAGTTCCGTTTTTCACAGCCTCGATGCCGTCGCCGGGGGTGGGCAGTGCATCAACGCCCACTATCTTTACGCCCTTTACGCCCATTTTTTGTATGGCTTGGTGCGCCCCGATGCCCATTCGGTCGCACTGCGCAAACACCAAGTCGGCCCCTCCCGCATCTTTAAACATGCGTTCGGCCTCGCTTTCGGCTTTCTGAGCAAACCAATCGGCGTATGCGTTGGCCACCACTTTTATTTGCGGATAGTGTGCCAGAGTCTCGCGAAAGCCACTGTCGCGTTCCATGGCGGGCGACGAACCGCGAAGTCCTTGCAACTCCATCACGCGCCCTTTTCCGCCAAGATGTTCGCCAACAAAGCGTCCCACGGCTCGTCCGATGGCCACATTGTCGGCCCCGATAAAGGCCGTGTACTTGTCTGATGCACTCTTCCTGTCGACCAGCACCACGCGAACGCCGCGGTCGAAGGCCTTGTTGATGACGGGCGTAAGGGCCTTTGCCTCGTTGGGCGACACGATAATGAGGTCGGCGCCCTGTTCAATGAAACGCTCAATCTGCGCAATCTGCACGCGGTTATCGTCTTTGGCCGATGCAAACTCCACGCGCACGTTGTCGTAGAGGTACGACTCGCGCCTTATCTCGCTATTCATTTTCGTTCGCCACGAGTCCTCGCTGCACTGCGAAACGCCTATAAAATAACTCTTCTTTGTACTGCAAGCCGATAGCAACAGGGCTAAAAGGGCAAGCAAAGGGAGGGCGAAAGTTGTGAGTTTTGGGTTCATACAGAGTGGTGGTGTAGGCCTTTGCGTTATACTGCAAATTTAATGATAAACCTAGAAAGCCCCATCATATTGCCTTACTTTTTTATCTGCTTGGTCAAAGTTTCCTTGTTAGTGGGCTATTTATACTTCGTTGGTAGGGATGTGGGGGTAGCTGTTCTAGATATTGTAGCTGTTTTAGATATTCTAGAATGCCTAGTTGTTTTAGATATTCTTGTTGTTTTAGATATTCTTGTTGTTCTAGATATTCTTGTTGTTCTAGTTAATCTAGGATGCCTAGTTGAACTAGTTGTAATCAACTCATTGGCTTATAAACTTACGAAAACCAACAACTCCCTAACACATCAACTCACAAACTTACAAACTAAAAAAAGACCCACCAACTAACTAACTCAAAAACTCAAAAACTCACAAACTAAAAACTCACAAACTCACCAACTCAAAACCTTAAATCCTTATCTTTTATTTTACAATAAGGCTCTAATTTCCGCTCCATTCTAGCGAGATTATTGGTCAAAAAGTGGGTAAAAAGCCACTTTTTCCGCCCTTTCACACCTTCTAACTTGTCGCTTTTTAAGAAGAGTACCTGCATTTTGCACCATTTTGCCTTTCTATTTTGCTTGCCAGCTCATTATTTTTGCAACCCCAAAAACCACTTTTAGCCCCTAAAACCCCACTTTTTACTAGCCATTTTGCCTTTTTCAGCCAGGTGTTTCATGGTTCTAAAAGGTTTTGTTTATACCATTGCTGTGGATGTTTATGCTTTTTCGCCGCGCATTTAGCAGCATTTTGCCTTGCATTTAGCACCAAAATGCCTTGCGTTTAGCACCAAAACGCACTGCATTTAGCGGCAAAACGCACTCCGTTTTGCACCAAAACGCACTGAATTTAGCAGCAAATAGCCCCGAAACAGGTGTAAAAGGCGGCCTTCTCAAATAAATATTCATTCTGCCGCATGCACATGCTAACCACATTTTACACCCAAACAAACCTTCGCGAGAATCGATTTTTTGCGGCAAAGTGGGCGATTGGTTGACGAAAAGGGTATTCATAATGTTAAATTTACGACTAAAAACTAGACAAAAAATGATTATCGCCCACCAACAAGAAACCAATCAAGCCCACCGCTTGGTTGGTCTCCTTTTTCTACCTACAATTGGGTATTGTTTCGCTCGTTAACAATTATTACCTTTGCAGGCATATTCAGGTTAGTTGTATTCAATAAACATCGTATTCATTATATTATAGATGAAGCAAATCCATTTATTCTTTCTCGTACTCCTCGGCTTGCTGCTGAGCGCACATTTGGGCATCGGCGCACAGCGGGTAGACGACATAACGCGGTGTGCCGTAAACATTACGGTGACAGAAAAAGGAACGAAAGAACCCATCGTGATGGCTACCTGCGCCCTTGTTCCGCTGGAAGCGCGAACCGTAACCAATGCCAATGGTAAGGCGCAGCTGCGCAATGTGCCGCGCGGAAACTACACGCTCGTGGTTAGTTACGTGGGGTATGAGGAATACCGAACAACCATTACAGCCGACAAAGACCTTGATTTGGCTGTGCAGCTTACGCCCACCTCGTTGGCCTTACGCGAAGTGGTGGTGACGGCAACAAAGAGCGATGCCGACCCTTCGTCCACTTATCGCGTGGGCAGGCAGGCCATAGACCACCTGCAAGCCACCTCGCTGGCCGACCTGATGCAGCTTATCCCAGGGCAAACGATGGGCAATGCCGACCTTACCACGGCACAGAACATACAGCTGCGCACCTTGGTGAACAACAACACCAGTGCATTTGGAGCCAGTGTGGTGCTAGACGGCATGCCCATGTCTAACAATGCCACCCTCACCCAAGGCGGATTTTCGCCCACACAGTTTGTGGGCACCGACCTTCGACAAGTGTCGGCCGACAACATCGACCGCGTTGAGGTGGTTAGCGGAATACCCTCGGCAGAGTATGGCGACCTTACTAGCGGTCTTGTTGTGGTGCATTCTAAGGTGGGTGTAACGCCGTGGCAGGCCCGGGTAAAGGTTAATCCCGCCTTGCAAAACTACTCTTTGGGCAAAGGCTTCGGTCTTGGCAGGGCAGGCGTGATAAACTTCAACGGCGACTACGCCCAAACATGGAGCGACCCGCGCATGAAGACACGTTCGTATAACCGATATTCCTTCGCACTTGGCTATGGCTACGACATATCCAAACGTTGGCACACCGACACGAAGCTACGTGTGATGTACATGAAAGATTGGTCGGGCAAAGACCCCGATGCCATCGACGACGGCAGCATGTATAAAAGCACCAACTTTACCCTTAGTTTCAACCATAACGGCCGACTGTCGCTCGACAAGTGGTTGGCACGCACCCTTTCGTACACGCTGGGGCTGAACCTGGGCCGTTCGGATACCCGCAATACAGGTTTCGTTACAGCCCCTTCGGGGCTCATCCCCGTGATAACGGCCAGGCAAACAGGCTACCACAGCGTGCCGTGGCTCACCTCATCGTATCTGGCAACGGGCATAACCGAAGGCCGACCCTTGGGCATCTTCGCCAAGATAAACGATGCCTTCTATCTTAAACTGGGCAAAACGCACCAAAGCTTTAAGCTGGGCGCAGACTATCGCTACGACAACAATAGCGGCGCAGGCTATTACAACGAGGACGATGCGCGGCCCTATCGCCCCAATTCCAACGGTAGGCCGCGCCCGTTTAACGATGTTCCCGCCCTGCATCAGTTCTCGGCCTATGCCGAAGACAATTTGCTTTGGAGCATTAACCGCGTAAATCGCCTGCGCATACAGTTGGGGTTGCGCTTTACATCCGTGCAACCATTCTCCGATTTGGCCACAACGGCACTCTCGCCACGGCTCAATGCCTCGCTTAGTGTTGCCCGTTGGCTCGACATCCGTGCCGGCATAGGCCTAAGTTCCAAAGCTCCGGGCTTGGATTATCTCTATCCCGATAAGAAATACGACGACCGCGTGGCCGTTAACTACAT
>CAUPVH010000111.1:0-5826 GCA_963514635.1 uncultured Prevotella sp.
CACCTGTTGTCCGCCCGGGCGGTTTTCGTCCTTGGGGGTACGGATGATGGCCAACCCGCCGGGGGCTTTCACTTCGGGGGACAGCTTAATGTCGCTTCCACGCCCCGCCATGTTGGTGGCGATGGTCACAGCTCCCAGTCCGTTGGTAGACTGTCCGGCCTTTGCCACGATAGATGCCTCCTTTTGGTGTTGCTTGGCATTAAGCACTTCGTGGTCTATCTTGCGCATGTTGAGCATCTTGCTAAGCAACTCGGATATTTCAACCGACGTTGTACCAACGAGCACAGGACGGCCTTGCTTGCGCAGGTCTTCAATCTCGTCGATGACGGCAGCGTACTTTTCTCTGGCCGTTTTGTACACGCGGTCGTCCATGTCGTTACGTGCGATTGGGCGGTTGGTAGGAATTTCCACCACGTCTAGCTTGTAGATGTCCCAAAACTCGCCTGCCTCGGTAGATGCCGTACCCGTCATACCTGACAACTTGTGGTACATACGGAAATAGTTTTGCAGGGTAATGGTTGCGAACGTTTGCGTTGCGGCCTCCACTTTCACGTGTTCTTTGGCCTCAACAGCCTGATGTAGTCCGTCGCTCCAACGTCTTCCTTCCATAATACGGCCCGTTTGCTCGTCCACAATCTTCACTTCGCCGTCGATAACCACGTATTCGTCGTCTTTATTGAACATGGTATAGGCTTTGAGGAGCTGTTGGAGGGTGTGCACACGCTCGCTTTGCACGGCGTAGTGGTTAAGAAGTTCGTCTTTTACGTTAATTTTCTGCTCGTCGCTCATGGTCTTGTCGGTTTCAAGCGCCGAGAGTTGCGAGGCGATGTCGGGCAAAACGAAGAGGTCTACGTCGTTAACCTGCTTGGCCAACCATTCTGTACCCTTGTCGGTAAGGTCGCACGAGTTTTGTTTTTCGTCAACAACGAAGTACAAAGGTGCAACGGCCTCGGGCATTTTGCGGTTGTTGTTCTCCATATAAATCTCTTCGGTCTTCAGCATTCCAGCTTTGATGCCCTCTTCGGAGAGATATTTGATGAGCGGTTTGTTCTTTGGTAGCGACTTGAACGAACGATAGAGCGAGAGGAAACCCTCGTCTAGTTTCTTTTGGTCGTTCTGCTCCTGGCCTTCTGTTATCAGCTGTTTGGCCTCGGCAAGGTATTGTGTGGCCAACTTGCGTTGTACGTCTACAAGGCGTTCTACCAAAGGTTGGTATTCTTCGAACATTTGGTCGTCGCCCTTGGGGATAGGACCTGAGATGATAAGCGGCGTACGAGCATCGTCGACAAGTACCGAGTCGACCTCGTCGACAATGGCGTAGTTGTGTGCCCTTTGCACCAAGTCTTCGGGCGAATTCGACATGTTGTCGCGCAGGTAGTCGAAACCGAACTCGTTGTTTGTACCAAACGTAATGTCGGCCATGTATGCCTTACGGCGTTCGGGCGAGTTGGGGCGATGCTTGTCGATACAATCAACCGACAGACCGTTAAACTCGTAGAGCGGACCCATCCACTCGGAGTCGCGTTTGGCAAGGTAATCGTTCACCGTAACAACGTGTACGCCGTTGCCAGTAAGCGCGTTTAGGAATACGGGGAGCGTGGCCACGAGGGTTTTTCCTTCACCCGTTGCCATCTCGGCAATCTTTCCTTGGTGCAAGGCAATACCGCCGAAGATTTGCACGTCGTAGTGAATCATGTCCCACTTGGTGTCGTTTCCGCCAGCAATCCAGTGGTTAGAATATATGGCATTGTCACCTTCGATGCGCACGAAGTCTTTGGTGGCAGCCAAATCGCGGTCGAAGTCGGTAGCCGTTACCACAATTTCTTCGTTCTCGGTAAAACGTCTGGCGGTGTCGTGCATAATGCCGAACGCCACGGGCATCACCTCGTTGAGGGCTACTTCGTAAACTTCGAGAGCCTCTTTCTCCAACTTGTCAATCTGATTGAACAGCGATTCGCGCTCGTCTATGGGCGTTTCTTCAATCTGTGCTTTCAGTTCGGCAATCTTTTCTTTTTGTTCTTTTGCCGCGTTTTGCACATGCGCCTGTATTTCTTTGGTTTTGGCGCGCAGCTGGTCGTTGCTAAGGGCCTTTATTTCGTCGTAAGTGGCCTTTACCTTTTCAACAAGTGGCTGAATAAGTTTCATGTCGCGCGTCGACTTATTGCCGAAGAGCGATTGTAGGATTTTATTTAAATTCATTTTCGTTGTATTATCTGTGTTGTGTGATGAAAGTTTGCATCGTTGGCGTAAGCCTATGGTGTGCATTGGCACACGTTGCTTTTGGCGTTGCGCCTAAATGTCTGCAAAATTACAAATAAATTGGTTTATTTGGTTCGATATTTGCCAACAATCCGCCTTTATCGTATAATTATTTAAGCGGGAGCGGCGGTACAACACAGGCATTGGGCGCCCTAATGCGGATAAAACGGGCAATGGTGGGCGCAATGCGGTTGGTGGTTACGGGCGTGGAAATGGTATTGGGTTTCACGCCAGCCCCGTAAATGATGATGGGGAAGGGCAGGCTGGCAGTAGCAGGCAGATGCTCTTCCCTGGTTTCTTCGTTGTAAATCTTCCATCCCGGAGCCACTTTCACGATGATGTCTCCACTTACGGCGTGGTTGAAAGCGTTGCGCACTTTCGACGAAACGCCGTTGTCGAGCAGCAGCTGGTCGGCTGTGTACACTTCTTTCACGCCCGAAATCTGCACAAGGAACTCGCGTGCGTGGCGCAAAACCTCGCTGATGTTGATGCGCTTTTGCTCTAAGATGGTTTTGTTGAGATATATCTCGTTGTTCAAAACGCCGTCTACCAATCGGTTAACACCGTAAATGGCGTTGAGATACATGTTCAGAAGGTTGGCCGTTCGGTTGATGTAGAACGTGCCAGTGGGTACGTTGTACTTGGCGTAGTTTTGTATGTTGCTCTCCGAACGCCCCGTGGCGGTAAGCACAAAGAGCACGTTTTCTTTGCCCACCTTTTGCTCGATGTTCTGAATTAAGTCAGACAGGTTCTTGTCTAGTTCCCTATACGTGTTCTCTCTGGCGAGCAAAGGGTTGCTTTCGGCAGTTGAGTTGCTGGCCGAAAGGGTAACGAAAAGCAAGTCAGCGTGTGCATCGCGCCCCATGACATGGTCGCTAATGCAGTCTAATGCAAATTGGCAAGTGCCCTGATTGGGGCTCTTCTTCGCCACATCTAGCCCCGGCATGCGCAGGTAAGTGTCGAGCCACGTTTGCGCGGAGCGAGGATAGAAGGCCGACGTTTTCCAATTTTTTGTGGCCTCGTCAATCCAAAACACCCCGTCGGCAGCATGTCCACCCTGCAATACGGCCGCATCTTGGTTGGCAGCTACCGAAAACACCAATGCGTTTCCGTTGCTGGCCATCTTCATTTCGTCGCCGATGGTAGACGATTTCACGTTGTTTGGCGAGACGAAAAACTTCTTGTCGAAGGTGCATCCCACGGGTCGGAGCGTTTCGCGACTAACCCATCGCTCGGCCGTTATGCCATTATCCACAGGCGATGCGCCCGTGGCAATGGCTGTTGTGGCCGATGCCAAGTTGATAGGAGCGAAGTCGTATTGGGCGTTTTCGTACACCACGCCTTCGCGGAGCAGCTTTTTGAAACCGCCATTTCCGTAAAGTGCGGCGAACTGTTCCATGTCGTCGCTGTTCAGTTGGTCAACGGTAATGCCCACAACAAGCCGTGGAACAGCCACGTTTTGCTGCGCCTTGCATTCGATGTTGGCAAGTGTGGCCAACGCAAAGAGGGTTATGTACTTGTTCATGCCCTTTTATGTCGATATATTAAATACATGTATCTAATGAGCAAAGATAGTGCCAAAAACCTCACTCCTTCGGCATAGTGTTGGAAAAAGCCGCCAATGAGGAAGAGTGAAATAAGTATGCACCATATCTTTATGCCGCGCAAGAACTGCGTTTCCTTGTCTTTTTTAACGGCCTTATATATATATAATAAGGTGTAAGGGCAGAAAAAGAGTATTTGGAGGTTGAGGCTGACGGTGGGATGTTGCGAGAAAATCATCACAAACAATAGGATGCCGATTAGTCCGCAGATAAGAAACCAAAAGCCATCAAACCATCTGAAACGCGTGTTAAGCTTGCCTTCGATGGCTGTTGTGCCGAGAATTATCGCCGCAAGAATGAGCATGAGGGCCGTGGGCGATAGGGGAAACGAAGACGAGGAGGTTTGGACGCCTGGCTGAACAACCCATCCCGAAGAGGCAACAAGCTTGCGTTTGGTGGGCGAACCGTTGTTTAGCGTGGCGCGTTCGAAGTCGTTCATGAGGTTTGCAGGCAAGAACTGGCGTTGCGCCCTGTCGATGGGCAGGTCGGCCTTAATGCCTAACAGCATGTCGTTTCCAAACCTTATCCAAGGCGTTTGGCTGGCGCATTGGTGTACAATCTGGCGATAAGAGGTGGCATCCTCCGCTTTTTCGTTGCCATATTCCACGTTAGCTTGCAGGTGGTTGGTAATCATGTCGCGTGCACGAGTGGTGCAATTGTCGTAGAAGTAGTTGTACCTGTACACGCGATTTTGCGGTTCGTAGTTGGTGTCGATGGCCTTGGCGATGGTCAGTTTCTCTTCGGGCGTGAGGTTAAGCACTTGCTCGTACACGCCACTTCCATACGAGGCGTATTGTGCGCAGAAAGTGTCGAACGACTCGATACCCATTTCGTAGTCGGTAAGTCCGAACACGAAACGCAGCACGAAGTAGGGTTTGTGAAACGAGAACATGCCATAGTTCACGGCTATGTCTGTTCCGCGTGCCACATCCTGATACCTAATGGCCGTGTGTCCGTAAATGCTATATACTTCTTCGTGGGGCTGACAGGTGAGTAAGGATATGCGCACGGCATCCATATCCTTTAATTCAAGAGTGCCTTGAGCCTGTGCCGAGAGTTGGAAAGCACATAACAAAACTGCGGCAAGAAGGTGCCGCAAAAGCAACATAATTGGTTTCACGATGCAAAAATAACCTTATTTTTGAACATTTGATGCGATTATATCGTTTTTTTTCGATAATTTTGCCCCTAATTTGGCGTACCATAACAAGTCTGTATGTTTTTCGCCACATTTAAAACGGATAAATGGAGCCCCCAGCTCCGCAATAAACATATAACTCATAATGAAGAAAGTAATAGGCATTGTCTTAGCATCTACTGTCAGTATGGCGGCTTTTGCGCAGAGTGGAACTAATTCTCCTTATAGTCAGTTCGGTTTAGGTGTGCTCTCCGAGCAGTCCAGCGGATTTAATCGAGGCATGAATGGGCTGGGATTAGGTTTCCATGAAGGCAATCAGGTGAACTACCTTAACCCCGCATCTTATGCTCGACTAGATACGCTTACATTCCTTTTCGATGCCGGCATATCGTTGCAACTCACCAATTTCTCGGAGAAAGGTGTGAAGCGTAACGCTAAAAACGCCAATATAGAATATGTGGTTGCAGGCTTTAAGGCCGCCCGTAGGCTGGGATTGAGCTTTGGTTTGATACCTTTCACAAACGTGGGGTACCAGTATTCGGCCGCTCAGGCATTGACAGATCAGCCAGATGCTACCATATTAACCAACACCTACACGGGTACGGGTGGCGTGCGCCAGGCTTATTTGGGTATTGGTTGGGAACCCATTAAGGGCTTGGCCTTGGGTGCTAACATGTCTTACATGTGGGGAGACTACGATCGCAGGCTCATCAACAGTTACAGCGACGGCTCCGTCAACAACCTCGTGCATCAGTACACGATGGACATACGGAGCTATAAGGTAGACTTCGGCGCGCAGTACACGGCCAAAGTGTCGTCTAAAGA
>CAUPVH010000112.1:0-5816 GCA_963514635.1 uncultured Prevotella sp.
GGCTCCCACAGCGTTTGCAATGGTCTCCGAGTTGCGGTTGGCAAATTCTTTTTGCATGAAAAGCACGCGCACCTGACTGGCTTTCGCGCTGTTGATGATGTTTTTTATTTGCGCGGCAGAGGGTTCGCGCCCCTCGTCTTCAATGTAAATTTGGTGCAAGTCGAACTCGCTGGCGTAGTAAGTGAGTATGGGGTGGTAGATAAGAAAGGTGGTGGTCTTCTCTCTGGTGAGGTTCTCTCGAATTTGGTTGCTGGTCTCTTCAATCTTTGTGAGCAGCGTTTCGAGGTTTGCCTTGTAGTAAAGGCTGTCTTCCTTGTCAATTTGCAGCAACGCCTTATAGATGTTTTGTGCGATGATGGCCGCGTTTTTGCAGCTCATCCACGTGTGTGGGTCGGGTACGCCGTCGGTACTTTCGATGGGTTCGATGCCTTCGGACGAGTCGATGATGATGGTATGTGGGGCGTTTGCTTTCAGTCTTTTCATCCAAGTCTGCTCAAATCCGATGCTACCCACCTTTACATAGAGGTCGCTATGCGATAGTTCTACCATCTGTTGCGCGGTAGGCTCGTAGGTTTCTGGGTTTCCACCTATGGGTACCATCGTCTTAACGTCGAACCGATTGCCTGCAATAGCCTCGACAAAATATCTCAACGGCTCGATGGTTACCATCACAGTGCGCTTGCTTCCGCCCTTAACCATGGTGCAAGAGGCGAGCAACAGAACCGCGAAAGCGAAGAAAAGGGAAATTTTCTTGTACATAAGCATTTAAAGTAAGAAGCTTGCGCCAAACACAAGTAAGGCAAAGCGAATGAATTTTCCTATTGTCATGCTAGTCACGGTGATGGCTACGTTTGCGCGCATAAGGCCTAATACCACGGTTATGGCACTGCCAAGGATGGGCAGAAAGGCGAAAAAGCCCATCCATGCACCCCTTCCTGCCATGAAGTTTTCGGCTCGTTGGAGTTTCTCTTTCTTCACGTGCAGGTACTTTTCAATCCAGTCTGTACGCCCCATTCGGCCCACGCCATAGTTTATCATGCCGCCAATGACGTTGCCTGCGGTGCCATATAATATGAGTGGCCACGCATCTAAGCCAGCAGCTTGCAAGCCAACCATAACGGCCTCGCTACTGAAAGGGACAACACTGCCTGCCAAGACGGCGGAAAGAAACATGCCCCAATATCCGTAATTGATGAGTAGGGCTATAAGGGAATCCATAAGTTGCAGACGGTAAGTAAGATTGAGGCAAGCCATAACACGCAAAATACGATGTTGGTGGCTGCCGTTCGGGTGAGTGTAATAAAGTGTCCGATGAGTGCTGCCGTGTTAATGATGAGTATGGGCAACAAGTTGTCGGCGTGTTGGGGTTGCAACACGATGCAGGCAATGGTGAAGAGGTCTACCACTATCACCATTTCGTAAATCATGCGGTTGCGTATCTTGTCGTTTCTGCTACTTCGCAAGTAGTGCACAATGCCTATCAGCGACACAAACGCAACGAAAAGGAAGGTGGCGATGCGGTTGTGGTCTATCTCTTGATACTGGAATAGGGGGGCGAAGAGGGCCAAGTCGGTGAAGTGTTGCACGAAAACTTCGGGCTGACCGGTGTAAACCAAGTAAGCACCAATGAACCAATAGGGGGCGATTAGCCCCAGAACGGATGCCCAGAAGTTGCGCCAACTCATGGACAACACGTTGGTGGCGTGCAAAATCCATAGCAATGGCACGAAGAAGAGAATCTGAACGAACACGGTTGAGGCCACGCCTATGAACAAATAGGCATAGAAAGTTACGCCCGATGCCGTTCGTTCTTGGTAGGCATTGAACACAATGAGATAGAAAGCCACGAAACAGGCTTGCACTAAGGCGGCCGACGGCGAGGCAAAAAGATAGTTGGCCGCGCACGCCAGCACAAGGAAGGCACACGAAATCATGCGGCTATAAACCCTTAACAGGGCATTGACGTTGTTGAACTCTACCATGAGGTAGGTGGAAACGGCCAAGCATGCGAACTGGAACCAGAGGTTTTTGCCCACTAGTCCGCTTGCCAAGAACACCAACACGGCGTAAACGGCCGTGAAGGAGAGTGTCATCCTGCTTTCCGCAATCTTGTTTTGTAATCTCTTTACTACCATATCTATATGTTACTGGCGGTTGTTGGCCGCCGGTTGCCTATCGTTCGTTGCGCCACACGGCGGTGTTCGAACCCCTGATAGGGCTTTTGCTGTACGTTTCTCGCTAGGTGCGAGGTGGTCGTTACAGGTCTTGACCGATGTCTTTTCTGAAATATTTGTCGGTGAAACGGATGGCATTTGCCGATTCGAAGCTCTTTTGTAGTGCCTCGGCCTTGTCTTTTCCATACGAACTAACCGCCAAAACGCGCCCGCCGTTGGTAACAAGCTTACCGTCTTTAATGGCTGTTCCGCTGTGGAACACAATGCTTTCTGACACGTTGTCGATGCCTTCGATTGGATAACCCTTGGCATATTCTTGGGGATAACCACCGCTAACGAGCATCACACAGACAGCAGCACGCTCGTCGAAAGCTACATTTCGGCTAGCGATATTGCCCTGCGCCACACCCTCGAAGAGGTCAACGATGTCGGTTTTGAGTCTAAGCATCACGCTTTCTGTTTCGGGGTCGCCCATTCGGCAGTTGTATTCGATGACCATTGGGTTGCCTTCCACGTTGATAAGTCCGAAGAAAATGAAACCCTTATAGTCTATTCCCTCCTCGGCCAAGCCGTTTATTGTGGGGCGAATGATGCGCTCTTCCACCTTCTTCATCCACTCTGGGGTGGCGAAAGGTACGGGACTAACGCTGCCCATACCGCCCGTGTTGAGGCCTGTGTCGTGTTCGCCAATGCGCTTATAGTCCTTAGCCTCAGGCAAAATTTGATAGTCTTTGCCGTCGGTAAGCACGAAAACAGAACATTCTATGCCGCTGAGAAACTCTTCGACAACTACGGATGCCGAGGCGTTTCCAAACATACCGTCGAGCATGTGGCGCAATTCGGCCTTCGCCTCTTGCAGTGTTGGCAAGATAAGTACGCCCTTACCGGCGCACAGTCCGTCGGCTTTCAGCACGTAGGGGGCTTTTAGTTCTTCGAGAAAAGCCAGTCCTTCGTCGATGTTTTGTGCGGTAATGGTTTTGTAACGCGCTGTGGGTATGGCGTGTCTGGCCATGAAAGCCTTGGCGAAGTCTTTGCTGCCTTCGAGCGTTGCGCCTTTTCGCGATGGTCCGATGACGGGAATATGAGCCGTGCGAGCATCGTTTTTGAAGTCGTCGTAGATGCCGTTCACCAGCGGGTCTTCTGGTCCTACCACCACCATTTGCACGTCGTTGTCGAGCACGAAACGCTTTAATGCGTCGAAATCGTTGGCGTTGATGTCCACGTTTTGGCCCACTGTGGCCGTTCCAGCATTGCCTGGGGCGATGAAAAGCTTGCTAACCTTGGTGCTTTGTGCTATCTTCCAGGCAAGCGCGTGTTCTCTTCCGCCACTTCCCAACAGTAAAATGTTCATCCGTTTTATTTTAGATAATCGTCAAAATATTGTGAAATACGTTCGTGCAAGTGTGTGCTTTGGTGTCCGCGCATGTTGTGTGGCTCGCCCGGATACACAAAGAAGTCGGGCTGTGTGCCCACTTTGATGCACTCTTGCAAGAAGTTCAGGCAGTGTTGCGGCACCACAACGGGGTCGTTCATGCCTGTTATTATTTGCAGTTTTCCTTTTAAGTTCTTGGCTTTTGGCAGCAAACTGCTCTCGGCATAGCCCTTGGGATTGTTCTGTGGCGTACCCATATAGCGTTCGCCATACATCACTTCGTACCACTTCCAGTCGATAACAGGACCGCCAGCCACGCCTACTTTGAACACTTCGGGGTGGGTGGTGATGAGGTTGGTGGTCATAAATCCGCCGAAACTCCATCCATGTACGCCCATGCGGTCTTTGTCTACGTAGGGTAAGGAGGTGAGATATTCCACACCTTTCATTTGGTCTTTCACCTCTTCTACGCCAAGATGATGGAACGTGGCCTGCTCGAATGCGAGACCTCGTGCACTACTTCCGCGGTTGTCGAGAATGAAAAGCAGGTAGCCTTTCTGTGCCATATAAGTTTCCCAACCACGCGACCAATAGTGCCAACGTGCCTCAACGTTGCGTACTCCTGGCCCTCCGTACACGTAAATGATGGTGGGGTATTTCTTGTTCGGGTCGAAATTGGTGGGTTTCACCATGCGGTAATACAGGTCGGTGGTGCCGTCGGCAGCCTTGATTGTGCCACACGAGTATTCGGGAACGGTGTAACCCTTCCAGGGATTGTCGGCAGTGAAGTAGCGAGTTGCCTTTGCCGAGGCCACGTTCACGATGTCGATGTTGCGTGGAACGGTGGGTTCGGTGTAGCTGTCGAGTATCCATTGCCCCGAAGAGCTTAGTGCTATCTTGTGCGAACCGCCTTCGCCAGTGGTGTTGGCGTGGCATCCCTTGCCGTTATCCAGCAGTCGGCGTGCGCCCGTTTGTAGGTTAACGGCGTAGAGATTGTTCTGAATAGGACTGGCCTCGGTAGAAAGTATGATGGCCTCTTTGGTCTTGGCGTTAAATCCCATCAAGTCAATCACAATCCATTTGCCCGTTGTAAGTTGCTTAATTTGCTTTCCGCTAGTGTCGAACAGGTACAAATGGTTGTATCCGTCTTTCTCGCTTTGCAGTATAAAGCGGCTGTTGTCCCAGGGCAGAAACGTGATGGCGTGCATGGGATGCACGTACTTGTCGCTCGATTCGGTGTAGAGCGTGGCCGTTTTGTTTCCCGTTGTAGCGTCGTAAGCATCTAGCGAGTAGTGGTTTTGCACTCTATTCAGTTCGATAAGGTATATCAGCTTGCCGTCGGGCGACCAAGCGATGTTGGTAAAATACCTGTCTGTGGGGTCGCCAGTGTTGAGATACACCGTTTTATCCGTCTTCAAGTCGTATATTCCCACGGTTACGAGGTGCGACTTCTCGCCAGCCATAGGATAACGAACGGGTGTTTCGGTGGCAATACGTGTGTCGATGTCTACCAAAGGATAGTCGGCCACCATTGATTGGTCCATTCTGTAAAACGCCAGCTTTTGTCCGTCGTTGCTCCAAAACGTTCCTTTATATATGCCGAACTCGTCGCGGTGCACGCTTTGTCCGTAAACGATGTCGCGACTACCGTCTTTCGTCAGTTGTCTATGTGTTCCTTGGGCGTTACATACGTAGAGATTGTCGCCTTTAACAAAGGCAACGGCGCGCGATTGGGCGTTCCAATCGGCAGAACTCTCATCTTTCGTATCTTGTTTCCATACCAGCTGTTTGGTTTTCCAGTTCACCAGCATGCGCGTTTTGCTTGCGTTGAGCAGCACGAGCGGCTGATTGGGGTAGGGGAAAGTGGCGTGATAGAACGAACGCACCTTGATGTTGCCAGCCGATTCAACCCATTGGTTCACGTCGTCTAGGCTGAACAGGCGGGTTTCTTTGCCCGTGTTCTTGTCTATCAGTGCGCAAAATTCCGCATCGGTACGCACCAGTTGGTCGCCCCACCATGCGGTGTAGCGGTTTTTGGGCACCATGTTATGGAAGTTGTTACCGCCATAATTAAGGTCTTCCAGTGTGAATAGTTTCTGTGCCGACATACTTTGCGGTGCGAAAATCATTGTTGAGAGCATCGCTCCCACGATAAGTTGTTTAATCGTCATGGTCTATAAAGTTAGCAGAATTACGTCCAAAGTTCTTTCCTCCGCGCTTGTCTGTGCGCTCAAAGCTCTTTCCCTTGCGGTTAAAGTCTTTGCCTTTGC
>CAUPVH010000113.1:0-5810 GCA_963514635.1 uncultured Prevotella sp.
CGCAGCTATATACGATGCCGACAATACCCGAACCCATAATGAGCGTTTCGGTAACGCTGGCAATGTCGTATGTAATCATGGTGTTGCCCATAACGCTGTCGATATGCTTTACCGCACCTTGCAAACTGGCTGCTTGCACCAGGTAGTTAACGTTCGAACGCTTTTCTTTTTCGGTCTTTTCGTCTAGCGTAATAAATTGCAGTTTGGCCTTATACCATTTGTCGTCGTTGTCGTTTTCGCTGAAAAACACCTCGTGATAAGGAGCGGGTTTGATGCCCGTAATCTTGAAGTCGCCAGCGATAAAGGCCGACATCTCTTCTATGATGGCGTTCTCTGCCTCGGTAAAGCTCAGTGCGTCTACCACGTATTGTTCGGTAATGGGCTTCAACGTGCCATCATCCATCGTCTTGTCGTACCTGATTTTGGTTTCAAACCAGTCTGCCGTTCTTTGTCTCATGCTGTTTCTTTTGCTATTGATTTTATTGGCAAAAGTAACAAATTAATCCGTAAGGCACAAAAAAAATGCGCCTTATTCAAATAAACTTACGATGTAAGCATTGCGTTTCGATTAAATTCGATAACTTTGCATTTCACCATAAAACAAAATCATTATGCCTGAAATCTCTGTTCGCGGACTGGAAATGCCAGAGTCGCCCATTAGAAAACTCGCTCCGTTGGCTGTTGCTGCAAAGGCCAGAGGAACAAAAGTTTATCATTTGAACATCGGACAACCCGACTTGCCCACGCCGCAAGTAGGTCTCGACGCCTTGAAGAACATCGATCGCGCAGTACTTGAATACTCTCCCTCGCAGGGTTACCAGTCGTACCGAGAGAAGCTCACCACTTATTATAATAAATATGGCATCGACGTAACACCCGACGACATCATCGTGACCACGGGCGGTTCCGAGGCCGTGTTCTTTGCTTTCATGGCCTGCCTGAACCCTGGCGATGAAATCATTATACCCGACCCAGCCTACGCCAACTACATGGCCTTCGCCATATCTGCCGGTGCAACCATCCGAACAATCACCACAACGATAGAAGAAGGCTTTGCGCTGCCCAAGGTAGAAAAGTTTGAAGAGCTGATAAACGAGCGCACAAAAGGCATCCTTATCTGCAATCCCAACAACCCCACAGGCTATCTTTACACGCGTAATGAGATGAACCAGATACGCGATTTGGTGAAGAAATACGACCTTTACCTGTTCTCCGACGAGGTGTATCGCGAGTATATCTACACTGGTTCACCCTACATCAGTGCCTGCCACCTGGAAGGAATAGAGAACAACGTGGTGCTTATCGACTCCGTTTCCAAACGCTATTCCGAGTGTGGGGTGCGGGTTGGCGCGCTTATCACGAAGAACGCCGAGGTGAGGGCGGCCGCGATGAAGTTCTGTCAAGCCCGACTTTCGCCGCCGTTGCTGGGGCAAATCGTGGCCGAGGCATCGCTCGATGCCCCCGACGACTATTACCGCAGCGTGTACGAAGAGTATGTTGAACGCCGAAAGTGCCTTATTGATGGACTGAATAGCATACCCGGTGTGTTCTCGCCCATCCCTATGGGAGCCTTTTACACCGTGGCCAGACTGCCCGTTGACGATTGCGAGAAGTTCTGTCGCTGGTGTTTGGAAGAGTTTAGCTACGAAGGCGAAACGGTGATGATGGCTCCTGCCGCAGGCTTTTACACCACTCCAGGTGCTGGATACAACGAAGTGCGCATTGCCTACGTACTGAAAAAAGAAGATCTGAAACGTGCGTTGGTGATATTGCGCAAGGCTCTCGAAGTATATCCTGGGCGTGTAGACACTTTAAAGGTGAAAGAGTGAAAAGGTGAAAGAGTGAAAGGGTGAAAAGGTGAAAGAGTGAAAAGATGCTTCGCCACGAACTTGTTTACTCGTTTACTTGTTAACCCGTCAGCTTGTCGACCTTTCAACTCGTCAACTCGTGAACTTATGAATTGGCTAATTTGTCCACCGTTCAACCCGTCAACCCATCAACTCGTTAATTCGTAAACTTATCAACTTGTGAACTTACCCTTCTTCCTTGCCAAGCGCATTTACACCAATAACACCGACAAAACGCGGGTAGACCGCCCAGCCATACGCATTGCCATTGCTGGCGTTGCCGTGGGTTTAGCGGTGATGTTGGTATCGGTGAGCGTTGTTTTCGGTTTCAAACACACCATTCGTAACAAGGTGGTTGGCTTTGGTAGCCACATACAAGTGGCCAACTTCATGACCCTTCAAGCATCCGAACAATACCCCATACAGACGGGCGACTCGATGTTGAAGGTGTTGCGAGCCATCCCCGGCGTGCGCCATGTGCAGCGTTTTGCCATGAAACAAGGCATACTTAAAACCAATAACGACTTTCTTGGCGTGGCTTTCAAGGGCATTGCGGCCGACTATGATACCACTTTCATTCACCAAAACCTCGTTGCGGGTACCATTCCGCACTTCTCTGATAGCGTGGGGAAGCAACAAGTGGTGATTTCGCAGGCCATTGCCGACCAACTGAACCTAAAACTGGGCGACAAGGTGTTTGCCTACTTCATCGACAACACAGGTGTAAAGGCTAGGCGATTCAACGTTGCGGCCATCTACCAAACCAACCTTTCGCAATACGATAAGGTTACATGTTTCATCGACCTATATACTGCGGTGAAACTAAACGCGTGGGAACCCGACCAAGCTAGCGGTGCCGAACTAACAGTCAACGATTTCGACCGACTTGACGACACGGCTGCACGTGTGGTAAACAAGGTGAACCGCACGATTGACAGATATGGAGAAACTTATTCCTCGCAAACCATACAAGAGATGAACCCTCAGATATTCTCGTGGCTCGACTTGTTGGACCTTAACGTCTGGATTATTCTCGGACTGATGTTATCCGTTGCTGGCGTCACCATGATTTCGGGTTTACTCATCATTATTTTAGAGCGTACGGCCATGATAGGCATCCTTAAAGCCGTAGGTGCGCGCAATGTAACCATCCGTCGCACCTTTCTTTGGTTCGCGGTGTTTACCATTGGCAAGGGAATGCTTATCGGAAACCTCATCGGTATGGGGCTTATTGCCTTGCAACATTACACGGGATTGGTGAAGTTAAACCCCGCCACCTACTATGTTAGCACGGTTCCCGTAGAGTTTAACTTGCTTGTATGGCTCTTGCTCAATGTGGTTACGCTGCTCGTTAGCGTGTTCGTGCTTATCGCGCCCAGTTATTTGGTGTCGAAAATCAATCCTGCAACATCGATGCGGTACGAATAAGGAAAGGTGAAAGGGTGAAAAGGTGAAAAGGTGAAAGGGTGAAAAGGTGAAAGGGTGAAAAGGTGAAAAGGTGAAAGAGTGAAAAGGTGAAAGAGTGAAAAGGTGAAAAGATGGCTAACGCCTTTTACTTTTAGGAGTTAAAGGAGTTATGGAGTTAAGCCAAATGTATAGGTGGCGCAACCATCTATTCACCTTTGCATCTTTAGTAGTTAAAGGAGTTATGGAGTTAAGCCAAATGTATAGGTGGCGCAGCCATCTTTTCACTCTTTCACCTTTAAAAGGCGCTAGCCATTTTTTCACCTTTTCACCTTTTCACCCTTTCACTTTTTCACCCTTTCACCTTTACTCATCGTCCATCGCATCCCAAAAGTCTCTATCGAGTTTCATTACTTTGAAACCCCTTTCTTCTTGCAGGCCTAGTCCGCACTCGTACATGTATTCTGTGAGTTGCGTGCCGTTAATCAAGATGATAGTTGGCGAGCCATTAAGACTTTCTACATAGTCTATCGCACCTTTGGTAAAGTCGGAAGTGGTAATGAACACCCCTTTTTTAGATGGCGTTCCGGCAACTGCGCCCACGAAAGCCTGCACTTCATTGCGCCCAACATGGTTGTTTGCGGCATACCGTTTGGCTTGAATGGAAATATGATTAAAGCCAAGCACGTCTTCTTTAATGATGCCGTCGATACCTCCGTCGTTAGAAAGCTTGGTTACGATGCCTGCATCTTTAATCTCCCCACCATAGCCCATAGCCTGTAACAGTTCAACAACTATTCTTTCAAATGCTTGTGGCTTTTTGCTTAATATCGTCGCTAGGATGTCTGCTTGTATCGATTTCTTGATGTTTTCGTACGATTCGTACAGCCCCTCTTGTGGTGTAAGTTCGTTATTAGATGTTATGATGGTGGCACCTATCACTTTATCCGTTTCTCCAGAGGTCTTCCTAGGTTTGCTCACGGTGTCGTTTATATACTTGTTAATCTCTTCGTCGGTGCACGAAACAACTAATTCTTTTCCCTTTTGGCTGATGGTGTAGTCGCCTCGTCTTGGCTTATCTGCCAGTTTTGCCATAAAAAGATAAGATAAGGCCCAAGAAATACGGTCTAGAAATATTTCTCCATTGCCCGAATCGTATTTTGTATTAAGCTCGTCATTGGTAAGATTAAAGTGTTTTGCCAATGGTGTTCGAAGGTCTTTCGCCCGCATAACGCCTCCTACATTTAGTGCTCTCAGCACTTGTGCGCGAATTTGCTGAAATGTTGGTATCATATTATATAGATTTTAGTAAATGAATTTGTTGCAAAAATAGTAAAATAAATGTAATCGGGCAAGTTAAACACGATTAAATTTTAAGTAGTGAGTGGTAAGTGATAAATAATTTTTAGTCCATTTTTAAGAATGTACTCTGCGTTTAGGAACACATAGCCTTGCATTTTGCAGCATTATGCAGTGTGCTTTGATGCTAATTGCGCATCTTTTCTACACAAATAGCACTTAAACAGAGCAAAAACTTTCACTACTTAGAATTTCAGTCAAAGGGCAAAGACGTTCTATTTTTTCACTTAGCGCACCACCATTTGCCTAACATCACGCCCCGTTATTCGGCGTACAAGTGCGTCGTTTACGCATTTTTCGGGCGACCAAAATCCCTGCACCACGACTTTACGGCCATCTCGCAGATAATAACAGGTGTCTTCCTCAAAGCCCACTACGTCTTTCTTCTCTTCGTAGAAATGAATGGAAAATTCGTAGCTACTTCCATCAACGCCCTTTACCGTAAAATGGTCGCCAGTGCCTTGCACCCGCAAGCCGCTACGTAAGCAGAAAGCCCGTAATTGCGGATAGGTGAAGAAGATGCCACGACTGTTTGGGCGCATGTCGCTATTAGCTAAGGTCACCATCATATAAGGTTTTTGTCCCATATCAATAAACACCCGGCGCACATCATCGTCGTCAACAACAAGAACCTTGCGTAGCGAGTCGCGTTCCTTTTCGGTGGAAAGTTCTGGCAAGCGCGCTTTGAGCCTTAGTTGTTGCTCTGCCCATTCCTGAAAGTTTTCTTTGGTAACGCCATTGCCTTGGTCGGCCATCAGCTGATGAAACCTCATCACGCTGTTGTAAAACATCTGGCACACCTCCTGCCGATTAACGTCGCCATATATATGATATTCTATATAGCAAGGACTTTTTTCGCCAGGTTCCGCAGTCTCCAAATTATCCATAAAGTCAATGTAATTGCCCCCTCCCAAGGCATAACATGGGCCTTGCATGTACATACGCAAGTAATAATGGGCATGGCTGTCTACCCTTTCTTCGCTAAGAAATTGTTCAAAAGCGTCGATTAAGCGCTTGGCACGCCAAATGTCGTCAAGCGTTTCCACCTCCCATTGGACAGCCCGCAGCGAGAAGTCTGTGTGTGGAAAGCGATGCCAGATGCGGCGCGTTGGCGCATCGAAGGCCTTTAAAGGCCCTTGTTCAAATTCTCGTTCACGACGCAGAGTAACCACTTTGTAGAAGTTGCTGATGATACTTTTA
>CAUPVH010000114.1:0-5804 GCA_963514635.1 uncultured Prevotella sp.
GTCTATCGGGCACCACGTTATCAATGTTCTTAATAAACACCACGTCGCCTTCTACATCGTTCAAGTTCTGAATTAGCGCGCCATGACCGCCTGGACGGAAAAGCAACGAGCCGTCTTCGTTTCTGAAAGGCGTGTTGTCGGGGTTCACTGCAAGCGTGTCGGTAGAGGGTTTCTGCTCAGAAAACGAGATGTTCAGGCGCGTATTGTAAGCCTTTTCGTACTTCTCAGCCTTCTCGGCCACCTTGTCTTTGAAGAGTTGCAGATGGTCGTGCGACACCGTGAAGTGAACATTTGCCTCGCCATTAGATGCCGCATAGAGAGCCGCCTCAACGAGATGTTCCTCCAAAGGCGTGCGCGGTTCGTCGTCGTAGTTGTGGAAAAGCAACAGCCCTTTGGGCAAATTGCCATAGTTCAGCCCTTCTTCGCCCAACAAATGCGCCACAATCTCCTTATACCGACCAGCCTCTTTCAAGTCGCAAACACTGCTTTGCGTGTCGGCCTTGCAGCTTTTGCAAAGCTGTTTCCTAAATGCAAACAACTTCGTATTGTCAAAAAACTCTTTCTCAAAGGCGTTTGTGGGCTCGTTGTAGGGCGCATCGAGAAACGCGAAGAGGTCTTTGAACATCCTACTAGCCGCTCCCGATGCAGGAACAAACTTCACAACCTTGCGGCCTTCGGCCTGATAACGCTCCCATTCAGCCAAAAACGCGTCGCGTTCTGTTGCCGTTGGAGCCATAATTCCATTGCCTATTGATGCCGCAGCTTGCAGTTTAAGGTAAGGAAAACCCTTACGGTGCTGTTCCATTTGGTGCTCAACCGTCGCCTCGCTGATGCCTAGGCCCTCAATCTGTTGTAGGTCTTGTTTTGTTAACATAATATCTAGGTTTTATATTATATGTGTAAAGTGCTGAACAAATGTAACAACTTTTCTGCTAAACAAGAAATTATTGGGCTATTTTTTGTATCTTTGCAATAATCGGAGTAGCCAATCTACTCCTTATTTATTATATATATAGGCAAAGATGGAGCAAGTAAACGGATGCCCATTGTTAACGTTCAGGGTAACCCATCAGCATGGTGAATGGGATATTATGTCACAACACATATCGCCAGACACTAAGAGATGCGTCCCCCTTCTTTAACAAAGCCTATGAGGTTGACTAAGAAAAAAGACAGCGTATGGAAGAAAAACTCGTTTTCAGTACAGAGGAACAAGACACTGCTAATGGCCTCTTGTCTAAGCTGTTGGCCAACGATGCCAACGGCTTTCAACCTAACGATGCAGAAAAACTACGCCAACGCATTGACCAATACGTTCATTCGGGAACACTACAACGCAACATCTTCGGTCTCAATCCCATCGTCTACGCCCTAGAAACGGCCGAAATAGCCTTCGACGAAATAGGATTGAAACGCGATGCGATAATAGCCATCGTGCTATACACGGGCGTTGTGGCTGGACTTAGCGACACAACACAGATAGAAAAAGACTTTGGCCGAGGCGTAGCGCAAATAATTCACGGGCTTGTTAAAGTGCAAGAGCTGTACAAAAGAACGCCCGTGGTGGAGAGCGAGAACTTTAGAAACCTGCTTATCTCGTTCGCCGAAGACATGCGCGTGATACTCATCATGATTGCCGACCGCGTTAATCTGATGCGACAAGTGCGCGATACCGACAACGAAGAGGCGCGATTGGAGGTGGCACAAGAGGCTAGTTACCTGTATGCACCCCTCGCTCACAAGCTGGGACTGTACAAGTTGAAGAGCGAACTGGAAGACTTGAGCCTGAAATACTTGGAACACGACGCCTATTACATGATTAAAGATAAGCTCAACGCCACCAAGAAGTCGCGCGACAGCTATATCGAACGTTTCATAACGCCCATACAACAACGACTGGAAGAGGCCGGATTGCACTTTCACATGAAAGGCCGAACGAAGAGTATCCACTCTATTTGGCAGAAGATGAAGAAACAAAAGTGCAACTTCGAGGGCATTTACGACCTCTTTGCCATACGTATCATCATCGATTCGCCCATAGATAAGGAGAAGATGCAATGCTGGCAGGCCTACTCTATCGTAACAGACATGTACATGCCCAACCCAAAACGCCTGCGCGATTGGCTCAGTGTGCCCAAAAGCAACGGCTACGAAAGTCTGCACATCACGGTGTTGGGCCCCGAAAACAAATGGGTTGAAGTGCAGATACGCACCGAACGGATGGACGAAATAGCCGAAAAAGGACTGGCTGCACACTGGCGTTACAAAGGAATTAAGGGAGAAAGCAGCATAGACGAATGGCTTTCGAACATCAGGGCAGCCTTGGAGAACAACGACGACTTGCAGTTGATGGACCAATTCAAGATGGGGCTGTACGAAGACGAGGTGTTCGTGTTCACACCCAAAGGCGAATTGCTCAAATTTCCCAAGGGAGCCAACATCCTCGACTTTGCTTATCGCATCCATTCGGGCTTAGGAAACAAGTGTGTGGGCGGCAAAATCAACGGCAAGAACGTTTCGTTCAGAGCCGAATTGAAGTCGGGCGACGAGGTGGAAGTAGTTACTCAGAGCAACCAAACGCCCAAACAAGAATGGATAAACATCGTTAAAACCCCACGGGCGAAGGCTAAAATAAAGCTGGCACTTAAAGACACCATCGCCAAAGACATCGTCTACGCCAAGGAACTGCTGGAAAGAAGGCTCAAAAACAGAAAGATTGAGTTCGACGAAAGCACCATGATGCACCTCATCAAGCGCATGGGCTTTAAGGTTGCAACCGACTTTTACAAGCAAATAGCCGACGAAAAGCTCGACGTTAACGAGGTGATCGAGAAGTATGTAGCGGTGCGCGACTACGACCAAAACCTTAATGCGCCCCAAACGACAAGGAGTGCAACCGAGTATAGCTATGACAATCCCGACGAAGAGATTGCCAGAAACAACGACGACGTTTTGGTTATCGACCGCAATTTAAAAGGAGTAGACTACTCGTTGGCCAAATGTTGCCAGCCCATATATGGCGATCCGGTTTTCGGTTTCGTTACGGTGAGCGGCGGAATTAAGATACACCGCGCCAATTGTCCTAACGCCCCCGAACTGCGCAAACGCTTTGGCTACCGCATTGTGAAAGCCCGATGGAGTGGAAAGAGTGCAGGACAATATAGCATCACCATCAAAGTGGTGGGCAACGACGACCTCGGCATTGTCAACAACATTACGAGCATCATCTCGAAAGAAGAGAAAATCGTGATGCGTTCCATCAATATCGACTCGCACGACAGCCTGTTCGACGGCACCATCGTTGTACAATTAGAAGACGTTACCAAGTTGGAGTCGCTGATGAAAAAGCTACGAACCGTTAAAGGCGTTAAGCACGTGTCGCGCCTGTAAGGCTAATCCCAGCAACAAAACCAAGGGGAACGAACAACAAGAACGCTCACAGCGCAGACTCATCCGCGCCAATAAAGACCGCGTAAATGCACCTTCGCCCCCCTTTACAACAACCAAAGTATAAAGCAATAGAATGAACAAACAAGATTTAAGAATAGTTTTCATGGGCACACCCGAATTTGCAGTGCCATCGCTTAAACTGCTTGTAGAAGGCGGTTACAACGTGGTGGCCGTGGTTACACAGCCCGATAAGCCCGTGGGCCGACACGGTTCCACCCTTCAAGCACCACCCGTTAAGCAGTATGCCCTGTCTAAATCCATACCCGTATTGCAGCCAGAGCGCATGAAAGACGAGGATTTTCTATGCCAACTCCGTGCTTTCGATGCCCATCTGCAAGTGGTCGTGGCCTTTCGCATGCTGCCCAAGCAGGTATGGAGCCTGCCACCCTTCGGCACTTTCAACGTACATGCAGCCCTACTTCCACAATATCGCGGGGCAGCCCCCATCAATTGGGCGGTCATCAACGGTGAAACAGTAACAGGCGTTACCACTTTCTTTCTTGACGAAGACATCGACACGGGCCGAATTATCAGCCATAAACGCCTGCCCATACCCGATGACGCCAACGTAGAATGGGTGTACAACCACCTGATGAACCTTGGTGCAGAGCTGTGTATCGAAACCGTAGACCGCATTTTGCAAAACGACGGCAAGGTAGAGAGCACCGAACAACCCCAAGACCTGCCCTTAAAACACGCGCCGAAGATATTTAAGGAAACCTGCCAAATAGATTGGAACCAACCTGCAAAGCGCATATACGACTTTATTCGCGGGCTAAGCCCCTACCCTGGCGCGTGGACCGAGATACAAAAAACAGGCATCGAGGGCGAGAACAAACCCCAAGTGCTGAAAATTTTCAGTGCAACAAAAACCCAAATACCTGCAAATGCCCAGCCGGGAACATTTGTTGTAGAAGGCAATCGCCTATTGGTAAACACGACCGACAGCCTACTTGAATTGCAAGAAATACAACTGGCAGGCAAGAAACGCATCTCCAGCCGCGACTTTCTCAATGGCACTCGCGATGCAAACCTATATCGTGCCATCACCAAATGAACCTTGCACACACCACGTTTTAGCACTAAATAAAACGCCATTTGCTTGGGGCTAACGTATTTTTGTTTTATATTTGCAAGTCGAACAGAAGAAAAACATCATGACAAGAGAAGAAGACATCAAGAAAGCCGTTGAGGTATTAAGGAAAGGCGGCATCATACTCTACCCCACAGACACCATTTGGGGTATCGGATGCGACGCTACCAATGCCGAGGCGGTGGCCAAAGTGTACCAAATAAAACAGCGCGACGACTCCAAGGCAATGATATGCCTTGTAGATTCGGGCACGCGCATGCAACGATATGTGCGTAACGTGCCCAACGTTGCATGGGATTTGGTGGAGCTTGCCACCAAACCCACAACGCTAATACTCGACGATGCCGTTAACCTTGCGCCCAACCTCATTGCCGAAGACGGGTCGGTGGCCTTGCGTGTAACGGACGAACCATTCTCAAAAGAACTGTGTTACCGTTTCCAAAAGGCATTGGTTAGCACCAGTGCCAACATTAGCGGACAGCCCGCAGCACAAAATTACAAAGACATTAGCGAAGAATTGCTCAACGCCGTCGACTACGTGTGCTGGTCCAGACGGCAAGAACACAAGCCGCATACGCCTAGCTGCATCATCAAGTTGAACAAAGACGGAGAAGTAACCGTAATACGCAAGTAACGCCAACACGCTTAGAACAACACAGACAAGCCTAAGAAATGGATACGACAATAGAGATTGAAGACAAAACCCCGATTGGCAGGTTTACCAAATGGCGCACCGAACACCTTTCAACAAGGCAATTCACGCTCATCCTCTCGTTCTTCGTGGGGTTGTTCGCTGCCATTGCGGCCTATTCTCTGCATTGGATTATCAAGCAGATACAAATGCTCCTCACCGAAGGGTTCACCATATCTTCCATCAACTGGCTGTATCTTGTTTTCCCCGTTGTAGGTATTTATCTCACGTCCCTATTCATTAGGCATGTCGTTAAAGACAACATCTCCCACGGAATCACCCGTGTGCTCTATGCCATATCCACCAAGCAAGCGCGTTTAAAGGGGCACAACTGCTGGTCGTCTGTCATTGCATCGGCCATCACCATCGGGTTCGGAGGTTCGGTAGGAGCAGAGGCACCCATCGTATTAACGGGGTCGGCCATCGGCTCTAACCTCGGACAGCTCTTTAAACTCGACAACCGCACCATGATATTGCTTGTTGGTTGCGGTGCATCTGCCGCTATTGCAGGCATTTATAAGGCGCCTATTGCAGGCTTGGTGTTCACCTTAGAGGTGCTCATGGTAGACC
>CAUPVH010000115.1:0-5797 GCA_963514635.1 uncultured Prevotella sp.
AAATTGCTAAGATTGAGGCCGAAGACGATAAACTCCGCGCCATGCTGGATAAAGGAGAGGTGAAACCAAAAGCAAAGCGTGCCACAGCCAAGAAGGTTGCCCCAAAAACAGAAGGCAAGTAAAAGGTCAATAGGATAGCCTACATTCTTCCTACATACTTTTTACCAAGCGTTGTTGGTGCAACAAATTCTTTTAAGTGCCCACTTGCTAGGTAAATTGTTAGTTACGCGAGCTTAGACCCTGGCCTAGGCTCGCGTTTGCATTCTGTCTACTGCCAGATGTAATACGGTTGGCACTTACTTGTTTACGCCATTGCCCATCTGCAAATCTTAATTATCAAGAAACTTTGGTGTTGTTGCTTTAATGTTGTAACTTTGTATCACGCAAAACAATATAGATAGAATGACTTTACAACAACTAGAATATGTGATGGCGGTGTTTAGGTTCCGCCATTTTGCCAAGGCAGCCGAATCTTGTGGCGTTACCCAGCCCACACTTAGTTCGATGGTGCAGAAACTGGAAGACGAGTTAGGATTGAAAATCTTCGACAGAAAGAGTCAGCCCATAGCCCCAACTCCCACAGGACGATTGGTTGTGGAGCAGGCATGGAAAGTGTTGCTGCGTGCACGAAAGCTCAAAGAAACGGTGGAAGAGGAGAAACATTCGCTCTTTGGAACCTTCACCATCGGCATCTTGCCCACCATCGCACCCTATCTTATTCCACGTTTCTTCCCCCAACTGATGAACAAATATCCCGATATGGATGTGCGCATCGTGGAGATGAAGACCGAAGACTTGAAACGAGCCTTGGTTCGTGGCGATGTAGATGCCGGCATCCTGGCACAATTAGAGGGACTGGACGATTTTGACAGTGTGCCATTGTTCTACGAGCAATTCTTTGCTTACGTGGCTGATGGTGACCCATTGTTCAGTAAAGAGAACATAAAAACGGCCGACCTAACGGGCGAATACCTGTGGTTGCTCGACGAAGGGCATTGTTTCCGCGAGCAATTAGTGAAGTTTTGCCACCTTAAAGCGGCATCAGCTGCCAAGAAAGCCTACACGTTAGGCAGCATCGAAACGTTTATGCGCATTGTTGAAAGTGGTAAGGGCATCACCTTTATACCCGAATTGGCCGTACATCAGCTAGACGAAGCCCACAAACGCCTTGTGCGTCCCTTTGCCATCCCTGTGCCAACACGCGAGATTGTGATGATAACAGGTAAGAACTTTATTCGTAAAACACTGCGAAGCCTGCTTGTTGAAGAGATACAAGCTAGCATACCTAAGGACATGCTGACGTTGAGACAGACGCAGAAAAAGATATAAAAATGGTAATCCCCTGATAGCGTGTTTCTATCTTCAGGGAATAAAAATAACGTGCGTTTCGTTTATATCGAAACGCACGTTATTTTTATAATGGTGCATGTCTATAAGGCATGTCAAGGATTACAGCCAAATACCTTTCTTGGGATCGTGTGGTGCTACCTTGAAAAGAGAAGAATGATAATCGCGCAGTGCCTCGGTCCACGTGAGGTTAAAGGCTTTCATGATTCGACGAATCAGTTTGTTCCCAACGGTGTCTGGTTCACCATTGCTTAGTTTAAAACCGTCTTCAGGAACTTTGTCGATATTCATTTCCTCTTCAAACGCTTCATCTGAGATATGATCCTCTCTATAAGCATATACCACCACGGGAACGGTGAAGTTGATATCCCACGTTCCCAGCTGTAATTGTGCTGGCGAAAAGCGGTAATATGGACTGAATTGTCCCGTACGAGGATCTTTCTTTCCTTGAAATCCATGATAGAGTCTAATACGGAGATCCATCGTTACATCGTCTTTTAAGAATTTCATCACGCCTTTAAACCCTATTGGGTTGGTGGTTCCTGTAAGTTTGGCACCATCGTATTTCACAGTCTTGTCCCAAGGTGTGGTGTCGGTGTATTTATACTCGATGTAGTCTGGAGTTTTTTGTGTGCCTGTGATTGCATTTCCACTCATTAACTCTTTTTGGTTTTCAACCGTAAAGAAGTGTTGGTGAATAGCATCTTGTCCGTTATTCACAAATTGCTCGTTCATCAGTTCGCCTTTGGCATTATAGTACTTAATCAATAGCATATAAACAGGAGCAGGAAGTTCGTCTTTTTCTGCTCCATCTTCTCCAGTAGGGCTGGTATATGTGTGTGCCTTCACCACATAAAACTTGTCCGCACTACCTTCCACCTTGGTCCAGCCTGTGCCAGGCCTTACTTCGTAGGTTATTTCTTGAAAACGCTTCAAGTATTTGGCCTCTGATTCAGGGTCTTGATGGAAACCGCCTTTCGTGTCCACCAATGGCCAGTGCATGTGCATGTGCCCTTGAATTAGCTGTACAGTAACCTTTGTAGGGTCTTCGTGCAGTTTGTGGTCTGTTTCTTTGTCGGGTGTGTCTACATTGTTGTCGCAAGCAGTGAATGCTAGTACGAATAATGCGGCGCAAGATAGTGCCAGCATTGATTTGAAAAAATTCTTTTTCATAACTTTATTAGTTTTGATGTTTAATTGTCAATGTTTGTCGTTTTTAGAAAAACCAGCCGATAGAAAAACGTACATCGCGCCCCATATCGTGGGCGTAGTAGCGCGAGCGGTTGGTGTATTCCTTATATTCTTTATTAAAGAGGTTGTCGGCAGCCAACAGCATACGCAACCTGTTCCGTTCGCCAAGCGGCCATTCTATACCTGCCTCAAGACCGAAAAGGTTGTATGATGGAGGCGTAAAGTCGATTAGGTCGCTCGCGGGGTTAAAGCGCGTCTGCTTCAAAACCAGCCTGTGCTTTAATTGCAACCATGCGTTGCCTTTTCCTACACGGATATCTTCCCACGTTAAGTCGTGGTCGAAACGCGCCGAAGGAATATAAGGCAGGTAGTTGCCTGTCTGCTTTTCGTTGGCCCAAATTAGTCCCGTCAGCAGGTGATACTCCAAATGTTGCATGGGCTTTAGCCGCACATCGAAGTCTATCCCACGGAAAAAAGCATCGGTTTGCTTGTATTGGAACAGGGGATATGAGCCTGAAATCAGGGTGATATACTTGCCCCTTTCTGGCTGATCGTAGATGTAACCGTTTATCCATTGCAGATAAGCATCCACCCGAACCTCGGCAAAGGCGGAACGGTAGGATAGCGACGTAACCCATTTTGTACTCTGTTCGGAGTGCATCGTTGAGTCGCCTATGACGAACATACCCGAACCCAGTTCGTTTCCATTGCTGTAAAGTTCGTGTACGTGCGGTGCCCGCCACGCCAAACCTAAGTTAGAGGTTAGTTTCCATTGCTCGTTAAAGCGATAGCTTGTGCCAAGATTGTACGAGAGATTACTGAAAACATGGTGTCCGCCATAAAGCTTCGCCGTGTAGTCGTAGCCAGCTGCTCGTGTTTCTTGGTTGTCAAAGCGTATGCCAGCCTCTGCCGTCCAATTCTCATGGCGATACTGCTGTATGGCGTAAATGCCCAAGTCGTATTCGGTATAGTTGGGGATAAGCGGCACAACGCCCGTTCCCCCTTGGTTGCGGTTGCGTATATGCAGGTAGGATGCGCCTGCCTCGGTGTTCCACCTGTTGTAGCCCAAGTTCCATTTCAATTGGTTTTGAAACGAGGTAAGATACATGCTAACAGCAGGAATACTTGAATGGTTCATCCTTCGGATGCGATTTTCCTTGCGGTCATCGTACTGAAAGGCGGTTTGCCATTGGAAATTGCCATACTTGCCTGCATCAAAAAAGGCCTTACCAATTGCCGTATGGTGAACAACATGCTGGAAGGGGTAGTTGATATGCCGAGTGTAAGGGAATATATCCACGGGTTGTCCCAGCTCTATGCGCTGCTTTAACAAGTCTTCGCTACCCATTTGCGCACTGAACAGAACACCTAGCTTTAAATTGTACATGCTGTAATAGCCTTCCAATTTAAGGTTGTTGTGCTTGAAACCCAATGATGCAGAGAAGTCGTGTTCGCGATAACCAGTGTTGTTAAGCAAGTATTTGGCCGCGCTTTGGTCGCCCGAATTGGCGTAGGTTCCTTGCAGTCGCCAAGCCAAACTATTGCTGAAAGGCATCGTTCCTTCTGCTTGTGCCACAACAGAATAGCGTTTGCCATTGCTGCCGTAGAGTGTTCGTAAATGGCCAGAAACACCTGATTGTCCGTAAGGCAGTGCTTTTTGGTCCATCACAATTATCCCGCCAAGAGCCTCAGAACCATACCTTACAGACTCGGCTCCTTTGACAACCTCGATAGAACCGCTGCTGTTTTGGTCGATTTCGGGCGCATGGTCGGCTCCCCATTGTTGTCCCGTCTGTCGTGCTCCATTGTTAACGATGAGTATACGATTGCCATACATGCCGTTGATAACGGGCTTGGCTACCGTTGTTCCCGTCTGGATGGAGCTTACGCCACTAACATGTTCGAGAATGGATGCAAGCGATTTGCCCATAGAGCGGTCGATAAGGTTTTCGCCTATCTTGTCGCTTACGCTGTTGATGCTGGCTTGTTGTCGCACGCCTGTTACAACAATCTCGTTGATGTTGTGCTCTTTGCCAAGAACCGACTTGCTGTTTTTCTTGCTTATGTTTGTCGTTGTGTCGGTTTGTTGGCTTAACAAGATGGGTTGTTTAGAGGTTGAGGGTTTGGCAGAAACCCATAGTGCAATGCTCGCAGCGAGTGCGACGCAAAGAAAAGTTCTTTTAAACATACGTCTATGTGTGTTGGCTTGCGTGTGAAGTGATATGTTGATTCTGCACGACAAGCAAACAGTGTATAATTACTGATTGGAGGAGCGACCGAACCTAGTTCGGCCTCCTGTGATAAAAATGTAAATGCAACCCACAATGCCTATCCGAAAAGGCGTAATTGTCCTGCCGAATAGATATAATAGGGGTGAGTGGTGGTAAGATTAAGCGCGCGTTGGCGGCGAGTGGCTATTTACCGCTTCAACGTGGCGGTAAACAACTTGTTGGGTAAATATATAAGGCGTGAGTATGGTGGCAAACACTGCTGGTTGGTAAGTTTGCAGTGTAGGCGTACTAGCCTCGTGCATGATAAAGTCGCAGATGAAACAGGATGATTTTATAGTCTTCGAGGTACCATCACAAGCGAGGTGCACCTTGGAAGAATGGTTGTCGTGCGCATGAAAGTCTTTTATAACAAGCACCGACATGAATGTTACGATGAACATCCATGCTAGAAAACGTCTGATGTGTTTGTTATTGTTCATGTGTTAAACCTTTGACTATGCCTGCTGGCGACTAGGTGTGCGCGCGTTCGTTATTCTGCACGCAATTATTCACCTTGCAAAAATACGACAAAAGAATGAACCTTGTTTCTAAACGTCCCGTTTGTTAGCTTTATTTAACGCTTGCTTGTGGTTTGTTGTGATGCTGATGCCTGTATAGCTATCGCCTTGTGGCTACCGTCCATCATGAAATGAAATAGTAACGCTCGCCCTGCGAGGTGTTGTAAATCCCTAGTAGCTCACTAACGGGCAGAACTCGATTAACTGCCCTGTTCGATAAAACTAAATTCAATGATGGCAAATAGCTTGATAGTCTGCTCCTTCTGGGACTACTGATTAATATTAACTTGTTACAATTATAATGGGTCTCAAACGACTCGTTCATTTTAAAGTTATAGAGATGAAAGTTGAGAGAGTGACAAGTTTGGCAGAGTTCTCAAACCTACCAACTCACAAGCTTATCAACTTTAAAAACGAAAACCATTGCTTTTATTTTACAAAGCCGTTCTAAAATTCACTTCGTTTTTAGCG